>CAYOTH010000040.1:0-9827 GCA_964406835.1 uncultured Oscillospiraceae bacterium | reverse complement strand
CAGGCTGACCGTCCGGCATGATGCCGGGCGGTTTTTTTTATTCGCTTCTACGGCTGCGATACGATTTTTTCAATCCCGAATGCAATCGATTGTCCCCCCTGCATTTCTTCCAATCCCTTAACGAATATCTGATCGGGCGCAATAATCGCTATCATATCCCCCACAAAGAAAACCAAGACTCAAGCGAAACACTAAAAAAGCAGGCTTTTATCCCTTAAAATCACACTTTTGCGAGGAAACCTGAAGCTGGAAATAACCTGAAAAGCAGGCAATTCTTGGCACAGATTCAAAAATATGCTACGCGAAAGAACAACATTGCCTTGACAAAAATAAAGCGCCGACCAAGGCATTGCTCCGGGCCATCGGCTTTTCGGAGATCGACTGAGAACAGCCTCGCGCCAGAGGGCGCGTTGCTTTGATGAAGTGCAATCGCGACTGGCCGATTTTGTCGGCGACTTCAGCCCCTGTATGGATTCGCTCACCCTGAAAACAGGCAACGCCCTGAACGATCTGCATGCACTCTATCTGAAATTCAGGTAGCGCTGCCGGGCGTCATCTAATCCACGATTCCCCGTAAAAACGACCTCGATCGTTGATCCTTTATCCACTCCATTCCCCTAAGCCCCCGCAGTTTAAGCTGTGCAAACGCCTGTTTGTGCCATTTTCACCCGCTCACTGCAATTTTCACCGACAATTTTGACTGCCATACAGTGCATTTGCAATTTACGGCACAAATTTATCTATTTTTGACAGCATTTTATGAACATCCGGTTGAAAATGATATTTTTGCAACATTTCTTCATCATTCATTTACAGTTTAATTTTTAATACCCTCCGTTTTAACACTCCATTTATACAGCAGAATTTCGAATGTTATATACTATATTCAGAAACAAGATAAGTCATTTTCAGCACGCATATACGAAAGGAGCACGTCAAACAAGCTTATGGAAGAGAAACAGATTAACGAGGAAAAGCAGTCGAAAGAGATCTTCAAAAGCATTTCCGAAAACATTTTCCAGGTGTCCCCACTGCTGAAGAAGCGCCTGTCCCGCATGTCCACGTTCCAGAGCAAGTACGGCCTGCCTATGTCCCACTTCCAGGTTCTGGCTCTGCTTGAAGAGCGCGAATCCATGTCCATTTCGGAGATTTCCGATTACTTCGATATCGCCAAGCCCAACATCACTCCGCTGGTGGATCGCCTGGTCAACGCCGGTCTGGTGGATCGCGTGCGCTCGACGACCGACCGCCGTGTTGTCAATGTCGTCATCCAGAAGGAAGGCCGCAAGCGCCTGCGTGAGATCCGCGCTTCGCTGATCAGCGGCATCGAGAACTGGAGCACCATTCTGTCGATGGACGATTTCCGCGAGCTGAATGCCTCGCTCGAATCGGTTGTCCGCCTGCTGGACAAGCTGTCCTGATGTTTTTTTCGGGGATGAGCGCCTGCGCGTTCGTCCCCTTTATTTTTTTCAGATAATTAATGTGAACTCCCCTCGCAGCGGCCGGAAAAAAGCAACTTCCGGCCGGTTTCTTTCGTCTCAACTGCATCTTGAAGCTGATTAGGACAGCTTCCCTACTGATGACTCCGGGAGGATGATCACCGTGAAAAAGAACAAAAAGATGCTGCTTGCCGCGTTTCTTGTGCTAATCATGACAGCCACCTCTGGCTGCGGCCGCACCATCGATACAAAGAACGACCCGCTTTCCGATTATTCCGTCGATTCCGTGCTGCCCTTTCCCTCGCGGGATCCCGAGCTGGCCGCCAGCAAATCGCCTTCACCCTCGCCCAGTCCGTCCGTAAGCCCCTCGGCTCCTTCTCAGGATTGGCAGAAGGAAGCGACGCCGACGACGGCCCCGGCCGCTACGGCGCGCACCTACACGCGCCTGGAATCCGGCGCTCAGGGCGACGAGGTGCTGGCCCTTCAGAACCGGCTGATTGAACTGGGTTATCTGACCGGCACGGCCGACGGCAAATACGGCACACAGACGCAGAACGCCATCAAGCTCTTCCAGAAGGCGCTGGTCATCTCGCAGACCGGCATTGCCAACGTCTCGCTGCAGGAGAAGCTCTTTGCCTCCAACGCGCCCGCCTACGCCCCCACCGCCACCGCTGTGCCGAACACCGGCTCCAGCGTGACCGCCAGCGGCTATTCGACGCTGGTGCGCGGCGATTCCGGCGACAACGTGCGCTCCCTTCAGAGCCGCCTCAAGGAGCTGGGCTATCTCAGCGGCAGCGCCGACGGCAGCTTTGGCGGACAGACCGAAAGCGCCGTCAAGGCCTTCCAGAAGGCGCTTGGACTGACGCAAAGCGGCGTGGCCTCTTCCTCGCTTCAGGAGAAGCTCTTTGCCTCCAACGCGCCCCGAGCTCCCATCACTGTCACCGCGACGCCGGCCCCGCAGCCAACCGCCGCGCCAGCCGCCCCCACGGCGACGCCGGGAACCTCCGGCTACAGCGAGCTGACCTACGGTCTGAAGAACAGCCTGGCCGTGCAGACCATGCAGAACCGCCTCAAGGAGCTGGGCTATTTCACCGCGCAGTCAACCGGCAACTATTACACGCAGACTGCCGAGGCCGTCAAGCTGTTCCAGTCGGCCGTCGGCCTGAGCGCCACCGGCACTGCCACCGTCGAAACGCAGATTCTGCTCTACGCCTCGAACGCGCCCCGCTACAGCGCCGCCACACCCGTCCCGACGGCCACCCCCTCGGCCGGCACTTACGTCGTGCTGTCCAAGGGCAGCCGCGGCACCGAGGTCACCAACCTGCAAAAGCGCCTGATTGCGCTGGGCTGGTCGAACGGCTCGACCGACGGCATTTACGGCAATCAGACCGTCACGGCCGTGAAGGCCTTCCAGCAGGCCGTGGGCTACGACCAAAACGGCGTGGCCAGCGTGGAATTGCAGACCATTCTCTTTTCCGCCGTCGCCCCCTACAATTCGGCGACACCCGCGCCCGCCGGCACGCCCATTCCCTCCGGCGGCTATACAGCCCTGGAGCCGGGCAACACCGGCGAGGCCGTCAAAGCGCTTCAGCGCCGCCTCAAGGAGCTGGGCTACTTCAGCGGCACCATCGGCGGCAACTACCTGACCAAAACCACTGCCGCCGTCAAGCTGTTTGAAACCGCGCTGGGCCGCCCGCCCACTGGCAACGCCACCAGCGAACTTCTGGAGATTCTCTTCTCCTCGTCCGCGCCCGCCTATAAGGATGTCAACGTGGGCTATGCGCAGCTGGTCAAGGGCGACAGCGGCGAGCAGGTCACCAACCTGCAAAAGCGCCTGATCGAGCTGGGCTGGCTGAGCGGCAAAGCCGACGGCGATTACGGCAGCGCCACTGAAAAGGCCGTCAAAGCCTTCCAGAACGCCGCCAGACTTGAGCAGAGCGGCACGGCCGACGTCACCACGCAAAACACCCTCTTCTCCGACAACGCGCCGCGCTACACCGCGCCCGCGCCGGTCATCACCAACGCACCGGCAGTGCCGACCGTCACTGCCCCTCCGGCTCCCACGCAGGCCCCCAGCAGCGCTTATCAGGCGCTTCAGCCGGGCGATTCGGGCGATCTGGTGGCCGCCATGCAGCGCCGCCTCAAGGAGCTGGGCTATTTCAATGGCAACGTCGTGGGCAATTACAAGGATCTGACCACCGCCGCCGTCAAGCGTTTCCAGGCCGCCATGGGCTATGAGCAGAATGGTGTCGCCTCCTCCGCGCTGCTGGAAGCGCTCTATGCGTTCTCCGCGCCCGCCTATAATCCCGCCGTTTCCGGCTACATTGGCCTGGTGAGCGGCAACACTGGCAGCGCCGTAACAGCCATGCAGCAGCGCCTGATCGAGCTGGGCTGGCTGAGCGGCAGCGCCGACGGCGATTACGGCAACAACACCTCCAAGGCTGTCAAGGCCTTCCAGAACGCCGCCGGGCTGAGCGCCACAGGCGAGGCCGATTCGGCCACGCTGTCGGTGCTCTACGGCGCCTCTGCGCCCTCCAACAGCGCTCCTGCTGTGACCCAGGCGCCCGCCCCCACCGATCTCCCCTCCACCGAACCGCCGCAGGTTGAAGGCTACACTGTGCTGAGCAACGTCTCCAGCGGAGAGGCTGTGCGCCGCCTACAGCAGCGCCTGATCGAGCTGGGCTGGCTGAGCGGCAGTGCCGACGGCGATTACGGCGCAGCCACCGCACAGGCCGTGGCCGCCTTCCAGTACCAGATTGCGCAGCCTCAGGACGGCGTGGCCGGCATTTATCTTCAGGAGCGCCTCTTCGCGGGCGATGCGCACGCCTATGTCGAATATCAGGATCTGTACGAAGGCATGACCGGCGAGGCCGTCCTGGCCGTGCAGATGCGCCTGATCGAGCTGGGCTATCTGGACAACACCGAAGCCAACACCGACGGCGAATACGGCCCGCTGATGACCAACGCCATTGCGCTGCTGCAATCCAACAGCGGCGCGCTGCCCGAGGAAGTCGATGGTCTGTGCGATATCGCCTTCCAGACCTTTCTCTTCTCCGACAATGCGCTCTCCTACAGCCTGATCGATTCCCTCTTCTGATTCCTTTCCGAAATGCCAAATGCGCCCTCAATCATGTCGATTCGAGGGCGCATTTTTTTGCAGCCGCACGGCGCTCTGCGACGAGGCTGAGGCTTTGGCCAAACGCCCTTCTATCCATCCGGAATACAAAACAGAAAAACAGTCAAAGTCAAATATCAGCAAACAACCGCCCTACTTCGTACTAATCTCAGTTAAAAATCGTCTTTATCCAATCGCGCTGAGTAACACTCATAATCGTATCAGTAGAAAGGTGGTTGATTGTCTCACAAAGATGGTCAGCCACCTTTTCTAATGTTGAAAACACTTCATTACGCAAGCCCTTGGTACGCAATTCATGCCAGATCTGTTCAATCGGGTTCATTTCTGGAGTATAATCCTATTTGAGAATAGTATCGGAAGTTAAAGGTGATTTGTCCAGCTCCATAAATCGCCGGCTACTTCCCCGGGAAGCCCCATCGCTATGGAACTTTCATGACTTTTGCTAAAGCTATTTTCATAACCCCAGCTGAAACTCGGGAATTTATAGCGCCCCTTTCGACTCCCCTCAACTCTGGGACTTCCTGATATTTTCCAGTGCCCTGTTTCATGCCCCAGTTGAACCGGGAGCTTTTCTATCCCGAAATTGACTTTTCAATCAGGTCATTGCCCTGCGCCGAAGGATAAAATTCCCCCGCCACACAAAAAGGAGCCCTTTCGCAGGTATTTTTCTGCGAAAGGGCTCCTTGAAGCTTATGAAAAAACCATTCAGGCCCGACGAAGCTTTCGGGTCACAATCACGCCGACAATCAACAGCGCCACGGGAAGAATCAGCACCAGGCCAAGCGCCAGAATCGTCGGCGCGCTGACCGGGGTGGTCAGCATACTGTCGGGCTCAAGAGCAACGCCCTCGGGGCGAGTCATCATGCCGTCCAGCAGTCCCAGCACAAAGGCCGAATTGCCGCCGCTCGTCACAGTATCGGCATCGGAAGTCAGCATGGACGTCGAGCCCAGCCAGACAAAGAGACTCTCGCCCCGGCTGGCCGCCAGGCCCAGTGCAAAGCAATCCACCTCGTCGGCGTCCTCCTGATCGAGCGTGGCCACCTGCGCGGTGTTCTCCTTGCGGTAGGCCATGTCCGAGGTGGACAGAATCGTCTGCACCTCAAGCGCCGCCTCATCGCCGCTCACGTCTTCAAGGGCCGTAGCAATGGGCATCAGCACCATCGTCCCCGCCTGCGTATAAGCCGTGTCGGCCACATCGGGCAGCAGGTAATAGCGATAATCGGCGCTGTAAACATGCGCGTCGTCGCCGTCGAGCACCAGTCCACCCCGAAGAGCCATTCCGTAGTTTTTGGCAACCTCTTCAAGCGCGCCCAGCTCGCTGCTGTAATCCGACATAAGCAGCACCCGGCCGCCCTGTTCAAGATAGGCTTCAATCAGCGCCGCATCGACCTGATCATAGCCGGTCGCAGCGCCCAGAATCATCACCGCCGCCGCATCAGAAGGCACGCTGTCGGCCTCAGCCAAATTGAGCGAGCGAAGATCGATAAAGCTTTCACGGCACAGGGCCGTCAGCAGTTCACCGGCCTGCGCTTCACCGTGACCCGTCAAGACATAAACGATGGGCATATCCTCGCGCGTGACATACAGCAGCGCATTGGCCAGCGCGTCCTGCGCGACAAAATCGGCCTTCGTATAGCGCAGCGAACCGGTCGTATAATAGCTCAGCTGATCATATTCATAGCTGTACAAATCCTCAGGCGTCAGAATCGCCGTGCGCTCGTCGCTTTCGACAATCACGCTACCGCTCTGAATCGCCGCGCCCTGCTGCGCCATCAGGTTGTTCAGCGCCGCTGAGGTGCTCGCCAGCGTCCGGTAGGCAAGCGCCTCGTTGGCCGCCGCATAGCGCCGCGTCAGTTCCGCGACCCAGATGTCCTCGCTCTCATCGTCAATAACGAAGGTGATGGTCACCGGCTCGTCAATCGCGCGCACCAGCTCCAGCGCCTCCACCGTGGGGGTCATCACGCGCTCAGCTGTCAAATCAACGCGCCAGACGAACGAGCGAACCAGCAGAGACAGCGCGATGGCCATCGCAATCAATGCCGCTCCCGTCAAAAAGCGCCCCTTTTCGCAGCGAATGAATCGTTTCATCACAGCGGCCTCCTTTCACAGCGGCGGCGCGCCGCAACCGCCAGGCCGGTCAGCGCTGCAAAGAGCACCGCCAGCAGAGCGTATTCAAGGAGCGTCCCCACATCCAGTATGCTGTTGACAAAGGCCGTCAGCGGCTCAAACACCGACAGCGCCTTCAAAAATTGCGCCATCATCGAAAGCGTTGCCGCATCCGTACCGCGCAGAAAGGCCAGAAGCACCGGCGCTTGCAAGACCGCCGCCAACACAAAGCCGATCAGCCAATCCGAAGAGCAGGCATAGACCAATAGCACAATCAGCGCCGTGGCCATAACGATCATCGGCAGCGACAGGCTGCTCATGGCCGCCACACGCGCCGCCGCATAGGGAGCGGCCCAGCTAATCAGCGTCAGCGCCGCAAAGGCCGCAAACGCCAGCCAGGACGTCCGCGAGCAGGCCGAGCAGAACAGCGCAGCGCTCATAAACAACAGCCCCAGCAGGGTGATCGCCAGCACGCAGCTCAATCCCTCGCCCAGAGGCACCTGCTTAAACATCAGGCTCAGTCCCAGCGGATAGATCGCCATGAGCACGCCCGAGAGAAGCACCAGCACCCAGCGGCTCAAAAGCTTGCCCAGCACAATATCGCCCGTCGTCAGCGGCAGAGCATACAGCAATCGTTCCGTTCCGGAGGCGCGCTCGCCCGGAAAGGCGCGCATGCCGCACAGCCCGCAGCCCAGTGCCATAGCCAGCGCCAGATAGACACTGCCCTGCGCAAAGGACGGCGTCCCGCCCAGAACATTCAACACAAAAACAACCAGACCGGCTGCCCCCGTCATCAGCGCCAGAAAGCCCCAGCCGCCCCAGCCGGCAAAAAGAGCGCGCAATTCGCGCTTAAACACGGCTTTCATGCGTTGCCTCCCTCGATGCGCTCACTCGTCAGATGCGCAAGCAGTTCCTCATCCCTTCGCCGCGCCGCCGTCATTTCAAGCACACGCAACCCGGAGAGCGCCTTGAAAAGCGCCTCGCGGCGATCGCCGTCCATGCGGATCATCGCGCACAGGCCATCCGCCCCGTCCTCGGCCGATTCAAGCGTCAGACCCTTGTCGACCGCCAGCGCCGCGCTCAGTTCCTCGCGGGAAGAACGCGTCACAACGCGCATGACATCGGTCATCACGGTCATGTTCTGCAACTGAGAGGGCGTGCTCTCGGCGACAATGCGGCCATCCTTCATGACCAGCACGCGATCGGCCAGCGCCATTATCTCGGTCAGATTCGAGCTGGCCAACAGCACCGCCCGTTCCTTTTTGATCTGCGCAATGGCCGCGCGCAGCGTAAGGATTTCCTTGGCGTCCAGCTCGTCGGTCGGCTCGTCGATCAGCAGCGCGCCCGGCTCAAAGAATACGGCCTGCGCCATGCTGACCAGCCGCTGCACGCCCCGGCTCAAGCGCTTGACCGGCTTATCGGCCACATCCTGCAATTCCAGCACATTGAGCGCCTTATCGATCTTCTCGCCGGCCTCACGCGGCATAAAGCCCCGTGCATCGGCCAGGAATTTCAGATAGGCACGCGGCGTCATATCCTGATAAACGGGCGGCTTGGACGGCACATAGCCGATATTCTGCTTCGCCGTGGAGGCCGACACGTCAATGTCTGCGCCGTCAATCACCACGCGGCCGCCATCGGCCTGCATGGCGCCCGAAATAATATCCAGCGCTGTGGTTTTGCCCGCGCCGGGCAAGCCGGTCAGCGCGCACACCTCGCCCTTGTCCACCTTCAGCGTAAGGCCGCACAAAACGCGCTTGCGGTCATAGGCCTTTTCCAGATTGTTGACCTGAATCACCGATGATCCCTCCCGAATGTTACTACGCATCGGCATTCTTCTGCCGCATCTCATTTTATTTTACCACGAAACTATTGTCAAGCCAAGGTCAAAGCGTGAACATTCTATGAACGTCCCGCACCGCATAAACAAGCCCTCGCTCTATCAGAGATTATCTCCTGAAATCATCCGATGAATAGAAGCGTGAAAGGATGAGCCATCATGCGCTGCGCCTAGGCAATTCCCGATGTCTGTGACATTGTGAAAGTCCTTTTCATACGCCTCTGTTGAACTAAGCGTTTATAACGTCTGTTCACCTAAAAAGAAAAGAGGGAGAGCGCCTCAAAAGCCCTCTCCCCCTGCTTAAAAGTTTTTTATCGACTGAGCTGCGCGATTCCCTGCGCCACCGAAAAATGCGATATGGCATCATCGAAGTACGTCCAGGCCAGCTTATCCACGGCGCGCACCGCCCCCAGCAGCAGATAGTTTCCGTCCGGAAGAAGCGAAGCATCCAAATTAACTCTGAAGAACGCCTGCTCCAGATTCGTACCCGCCGAGGCGTCAAACGTCAAATCCGCCTCCGCTGAAGCCGACTGCGCCGGATAAACCACAACTGTTTCGCCACTGCTGATATCGGTCACAGCCAAGTAAAGCGCAGCAGCCGATGCATCAGCGCCCTCGAAATAGGCATAAGCCCGCAGCGTCACAATGCTCTGATCGGCCTGGCTGAACAGACTCAGCTCGCGAATGCCCGCCTTGAGCGCCGGATCACAAAGCGCCGGATCACACTGAGGCATCAGGCCCTCGACCGGCTCGCCCAGTGAAAGCGCCAGCATTTCGGCCGGAACGGGCGTGGCCGTCGGCTCGGGTGTCGGCTCGTCGGTGGGCTCAGCCGTCGGCTCGATGGTCGGCACGGTGCTTGCCTGCTGATCGGGCGCGTTCGTTGCGCCGTCCTCCGGCAGGTTTGTCCCTTCGGCCGCCCCGCTCGCCGCGGCTGTGGGCGAAGGATTGGGATTGACCAGGCTCTTGGGCAGCTCGACATGAACCTTGCCCTGAAGCACAAACAGATAGAACACGCTGCACAAAACCAGTAGCAGCACCTCCCCGATCAGAAACCGGAGAAAAGCGCGCCCCGCGTCCCTTCTGAATACTCTTCTGTGTCCCTGGCTATGTCTCATGGAACTGTCTCCTTCCGCCTTGTCAAAGACTCGTCATGAATGCGATTGAAGAATTACACGCCGCTGTAAGCGGAGAAGCCGCCGTCGATGGGCAGCACCACGCCGGTGATGAAGCTGGCCGCCTCGTCGCAGAGCAGGAACAGCACCGCGCCCAGCAGCTCATCGGCCTCACCGAAGCGTCCCATGGGGGT
>CAYOTH010000039.1:0-9889 GCA_964406835.1 uncultured Oscillospiraceae bacterium | reverse complement strand
CGACGAATGGAAGCGCATCCGTTCGGGCGAGGCGCGCGTGGTCATCGGGGCGCGCTCGGCGGTGTTCGCGCCGCTGGAAAACCCCGGAATCATCATCGTGGACGAGGAGCACGAGTCCAGCTATATTTCCGACAGCCGGCCGCGCTATGACGCGCGCGAGGTGGCCCGCTGGCGGTGCGATTATCAGGGCGGCGTGCTGCTGCTGGGCAGCGCAACGCCTTCCATTGCGACGTATATGCGCGCCATGCCGGGCGTGCGTCCAGCCAATCGGCTGACGCTGATTGAAATGACGCAGCGCGTGAAGGGGCGAAAGCTCCCCGAGGTCGAGATTGTCGATATGCGCGAGGAGCTGGTCAAGGGCAACAAGACCATCTTCAGCGCGGCGCTGATTGAGGCGCTGGGCGATTGCCTTCATCAGGGGCATCAGGCCATACTCTTCATCAACCGGCGCGGCTATTCGACCTTTGTTTCCTGCCGGGCGTGCGGGCATGTGGAAAAGTGCGCTCAGTGCGATGTGTCGATGACCTTTCATCAGTCGGACGGGCTGATGCACTGTCATTACTGCGGCGATGTGCGTATGCCGCCGCGGCTTTGCCCGGAATGCGGCAGCAAGTTCATCAAGTTCTTCGGCACGGGAACGCAAAAGGTCGAGGAGGAGGTCAAAAAGCTCTTTCCCGATGTGGCCGTTGCCCGCATGGATGTGGATACGACCGGCGCCAAGGATGCGCATGAGAAGATCCTCGGCGCGTTCAGAAACGGCGAAACGCGCGTGCTGGTCGGCACGCAGATGATCGCCAAGGGACTGGATTTCCCCAATGTGACGCTGGTGGGCGTGGTGGCGGCCGATTTGAGCCTGCATGTTCCCGATTATCGTAGCGTGGAGCGCACCTTTCAGCTGATTACTCAGGTGGCGGGGCGCGCTGGGCGAGCTGATGTGCCGGGGCGAGTGGTCGTGCAGACGTACGATCCGGATCATTACGGCATTCAGCTGGCGGCCCGGCAGGATTACCGTGCCTTTTATTTCAAGGAAGAAACCATCAGGCGGCGCGGATTGTATCCTCCCTTTACAGTGTTGGCGCGGCTGCTGGTGACTTCCAAGGACAAGGTGACGGCGCAGGCTGTGGCGCAGACGCTGGAGGCGCAGTTCAACGCGCTTTTGGACGAGCATCCCGCCTGGCGCGCTGATACCATTCAGATGCGCGCTCTGGAAGCGCCAATCGGCCTGTTGCGCGGTGAAGCGCGCTGGCAGGTGTTTATTAAAATGTATGCCCGTGCTGCGGCGGATGAGGTTATTTCTCAGATGGAGCTTCTGGAAAGACAGGAGTTCAGCGGCGCGCGCGTCGAGCTGGAGGTCAATCCCACGGCGATGCTGTGACGGTTGGCTGGTGACTGACAATGTGCAACGGCAGAGCCCGGGCCATGGGCGGGGGTTCTGACCGGAAAGGAGATATATATGGCTGTCATGAAGATTCTGCGTCTGGGCGATGAAACGCTGCGCAAAAAATCGCATCCGGTGACGAAAATAGACCGCCGCACGGTCGGCCTGCTCAAGGATATGGCCGAGACAATGTATGCGGCGGATGGCTGCGGCTTGGCTGCGCCCCAGGTTGGCATACTGCGCCGCATGGTGGTCATCGATGTGGGCGACGGGCTGATTGAGCTGATTAACCCGGAAATCACGGCGTTCGAGGGCGAGGAAATCGGCGTGGAGGGCTGCCTGAGCGTGCCTGGCCGCCGCGGTACCGTCAAGCGCCCCACCAAGGTGGTCGTTCGGGCGCTGGATAAAAAAGGACGCGAAATCGAATTGACGGCTGAAGGCTTTCTGGCGCGCGCTGTGTGCCATGAGCTGGATCATCTGGATGGCGTCGTCTATGTGGATAAGATGATTGAGGACGTGACTGACCAGTACAATCAGGAGGATAACTGATTTGAGAATCGTCTATATGGGGACGCCGGAGTTTGCCGTGCCGCCGCTGCAGGCGCTGCTTGACGCAGGCTATGACATTGTCGGCGTCTTTACGCAGCCTGACCGTCCGGCCGGACGCGGCAACAAGCTGACGGCTTGCCCGGTCAAGGAGCTAGCGCTCAAGCACAATCTGCCGGTGTATCAGTTTGAAAAGATCCGTCGCCGCGAAGGGCGCGAGGCGATTGAGGCGCTTCATCCCGACATTATGGTGACGGCGGCGTTCGGGCAGATTCTGTCCCAGCGTATTCTGGATATTCCGCCGATGGGGACAGTCAACGTTCACGCGTCGCTGCTGCCCGGCTATCGCGGTCCGGCGCCCATCAACTGGTGCATTGCACTGGGCGAGGAGAAGGCCGGCGTAACGACCATGTTCACCGATGCGGGCGTGGATACCGGTGATATGGCACTGAAGGCCGAAACGCCCATTGGCGAGATGGAAACGGCCGGCGAGCTGACCGAGCGCCTTTCGCACATGGGTGCCGAGCTGCTGATTGAGACGTTGCATCGCTTGGAGGCGGGCGACTGTCCCCGTGTGCCGCAGGATGAAGCGCTCATGAGCCGACAGCCCATGCTCAGCCGCGAGGATGGCCTGATCGACTGGACGCAGAGCGCCCGCAGTATTGCCTGCCGCGTGAGGGGCTTTAACCCATGGCCGGGAACGTTTACCTATCTGCCGGATGGCGGCGTGATGAAGCTGTGGCTGGCGCGCGCGCTGGATGAAGCGCACAACGCGCAGCCGGGCGAGATCATTGAATCCTCGGCGCGCAAGGGGCTGTTTGTGGCGTGCGGCGAGGGCGTGCTTGAAATCGTCGAAATGCAGGCCCCCGGCTCCAAACGAATGAATGCCAAAGTTTATCTGATGGGCAAACCGCTGCCCGTCGGCACAATTTTCAGCAGGGAGAGAATGCACGAATGAGCGATCAGCGCTTTGAAAAACCCAGTATGAACGATAAAAAGGCGGACGGCGAGCGTCGTCCCTATGATAAAAAGCCTTATGGCGAACGTCGCAGCTTTGATCGTAAGCCCGACGGCGAACGTCGCAGCTTTGATCGTAAGCCCGACGGCGAACGTCGCAGCTTCGATCGTAAGCCCGACGGCGAACGTCGCAGCTTCGATCGTAAGCCCGATGGCGAAAAGCGTGGCTTTAAGAAGCCGTCTGCGCCTATTCAGCCGAACATGGATGCGCGCAAGCTGGCGCTGAGTGCGCTCTGCGACGTGACGATGGGCGGCGCGTATGCCAATATTGCGCTGGACAAGCGTTTGCGCGAAGCGACGATTTCCCCGGAGGATAAGCGTCTGGCGACCAATATTTTCTATACGGCACTGGAAAACCGCATGTACATCGACTATCTGCTGGCGCAGTTTATCGAGCATATGCCCGAGGAGAAGATTGTGCGCGAGCTTTTGCAGGTGGCTGCGGCGCAGATTCTTTATATGGATCGCGTGCCCGACTATGCGGCGGTGGACGAGGCTGTTAATCAGATTAAGGCCTTTGGCCGGGAAAAGTATGCGCCCATGATTAACGGCGCGCTGCGCAATCTGATTCGTGCCCGCGATGCCGGGGAGCTGAAGACGCCCGACCGCGAGGCCAATCCCGTGCGCTATCTGTCGATTATGCATTCACTGCCCGAAACCATGGTGGCGCGTTTGATTCAGGATTATGGCGAGGTGGAGGCGGAGGCCATTGCTTCCTTCAGGCCTGCTGAGCGCTGGGAGAGCATTCGTCCCAACATCAATGAAATGGACGATGCGGCGTTTGAGCATCACCTGGTGGAGCGCGACTGGCATTTTGTCAACGGCACCGTGCCGCACTGCTATCATGTGCTGGGCGCGGGCGATTTGCCCTCGGATCCGGATTACCGGCGTGGTTTGTTCAGCATTCAGTCGGAAAGCTCGGTGCTGGCAGCGATGGCCGTCGGCGCGCGTCCCGGCATGAATATCATCGATGCCTGCGCGGCTCCCGGTGGCAAATCCGCGATGATGGCCGAAATGATGCAGGGAACCGGCCGAATCTTTGCCTATGAGCTGCACGAGCACCGCGTTGAGCTGATTCGCAAAAACGCGGAGCGTCTGCGCCTGTACAACATTCGTTCGGCCTGCGCCGATGCGACTGTTTTCCGTGCCGACAAGGAGGGCCAGATGGATGCCGTGCTGCTGGATGCTCCTTGCTCCGGCCTGGGCGTGATGATGAACAAGCCTGATCTCAAATACCGCCTGAAGGACGAAAACATTGCGCAGCTGGCCGAGACGCAGAAGAAGCTGCTGGATACCTGCTGCCGCTATGTCCGTCCGGGCGGAACGCTGGTCTATTCGACCTGCACGCTCCTCCGGGAGGAAAACCACGATCAGGTGGCGGCGTTCTTGCAGCGTCATCCCGAGTTTGAGCTGGATGCGGATCCGGCCTGGGTTCCGGAAAAGCTCCGCGAGCACTTTGAAGGCGGTATGCTTCAGTTGCTGGCGCACAGAGACCGGGGCATGGACGGCTTCTTTATTGCCCGGCTGCGCCGCGTGAAATAAGAGAAGGACGATATGGAACAGCTTTTATCAATGGCGCTCGAAGAGATGACGGCCTGGCTCAAGGCTCAGGGGCAGGCGGCTTTTCGGGGCAAGCAGCTCTATGCCTGGCTGCAAAAGGGTGCAGATTTTTCGGAAATGACCAATCTGCCCAAGGATTTTCGGGAAAAGCTCAGCGCGTGCGCGACGGCCAACCCGGTGCGTATACGCGATGCCTTTGTCTCGAAGCTGGACGGCACGGAAAAGTATCTCTACGAGCTGGACGACGGCAACCTGATCGAGGGCGTGCTGATGCGCTATCATCACGGCAACACGCTGTGTCTGTCCACGCAGATCGGCTGTCGGATGGGCTGCGCGTTCTGCGCCTCGACGCTGGAGGGCTGCGTTAGATCGCTGACGCCGGCCGAGATGCTGGGACAGATCATTGCAGTCAATCGGCGCTTAAACGGCGATGGCCGCGTGGGCAACGTCGTGCTGATGGGCAGCGGCGAACCGCTGGACAACTACGACAATGTGACGAAGTTCCTGCGGCTGATGAACGACGAGCGGGGGCTGAATATGTCCCTGCGCGGCGTTTCGCTTTCCACCTGCGGCCTGGTTCCCAATATGTACCGCCTGGCCGAGGAGGGCCTGCCGGTGACGCTGTCGGTTTCCCTTCATGCGCCCAATGACGAGATTCGCCGCAAGCTCATGCCGGTGGCTCGTTCCTACGCCATGGAGGATGTGCTGGCAGCGTGCAAAAACTACGTCGAAAAGACCGGCCGGCGCGTTATCTTCGAATACGCCATGGTGGGCGATATGAACTGCGGCATGGAACATGCCGACGAGCTGGCGCACAGGCTCAGGGGCCTGCAGTGCCATGTCAATTTAATTCCGCTCAACGAAGTCAAGGAGCGCGACGCGCTGAAAGCGCCCACGCCCACGCAGGTCGAGCGGTTTATGAAGCGGCTGGAGGAGCGGCACATCTCTGTGACGCGCCGCCGCGAAATGGGCGATGACATTCAGGGCGCGTGCGGACAGCTGCGCCGCCATACGCTCATGAACGAGCAGTCAAATAAAACGGCAGGCGAGCACGATTAACAAGGCGCCCGAGGGCGGCCGAGGAGGCAGGAGTAGCGTGAAGGTCTATGCGTTGACGGATATCGGCCGGGTGCGCTCGGTCAATCAGGATTGCTTTTATCAGCCGCGTCCGGGCGAAACCTTTGCCGTGGTGGCAGATGGCATGGGCGGGCATAAGGCCGGCGAGGTGGCCAGCGCCATGGCGGTCGAGGAGTTCGTCCGCTGGCTCAAATGCGCCCCCGTTCCGGATCAGGCGACGCTGGAATATGCCCTGTCTGAGGCCAATAGGGCAGTTTATCATGCCTCGAAGGCCAGCAAAGACCGCGAGGGCATGGGCACGACGCTGACGGCCATCTGGCAGAATGACGACAAAATCTATCTGGCGCATGTGGGCGACAGCCGGGCCTATCGGCTGCGCGAGGGCGCGCTCGAGCAGATGTCCCGCGATCATTCGCTGGTCAATTCGCTGATGGAGCAGGGCCTGATTACCGCCGAGGAAGCGCGGGTACATCCTCAGCGCAATTATATCACCAAGGCGCTGGGAACGCATAGCGCGATTGAAGGTGACATCTGCTGCTTTGAAAGCCGGAAGGGTGATGTCTGGCTGCTCTGCTCGGACGGACTGAGCAACTATTACGAAGCGGACGAGCTGTGCGAGGTGCTCTCCGGCCGCAAAAGCTGGAAGGCCAAGGCAGAGCATCTTCTGCGCGGGGCGCTGGAGCGCGGCGGATCAGATAACATCACGCTGCTCATTGCCGTCTGTGACGGAGGTGCGTTATGAAGCAGCCGCCGCTGTCCGGGCGCTATGAGCTGGAGGAAATCATCGGTACGGGCGGTATGGCGGTCGTCTATCGCGCATGGGATTTGAAGCTGGATCGGGAAGTGGCCGTCAAGGTGCTGCGCCCGGAGTATACCTCCGATAAAGCGCGCAATAGCCAGTTTAACCACGAGGTGCAGGCTACGTCGAAAATGTCGCACCCAAACATCGTCGGCATGTATGACGTGGGGCAGGACGGTGACGCGCGCTATATCGTCATGGAATACGTCAAGGGTGATACGCTCGAAACGCTGATCCATCAAAACTGTACCATTAAGCCGATCCGCGCCATACAGATAACCCTCAAGATTTTGCAGGCGCTGGGCCATGCTCATAAAAACAACATCGTTCATCGGGATATTAAATCCCAGAACATTCTGGTGGATGCCGACGGGCGCGTCAAGGTGACGGATTTTGGCATTGCCCGCATGGTCGGCACCACCTCATCGACCATCAACGGCCAGAATATTCTGGGTTCCGTTCACTATTTTTCACCCGAGCAGGCGCAGGGCAAGGTGGCAGGGCCGCAGAGCGATCTGTATTCCGTGGGCGTCGTGCTTTACGAAATGGTGACCGGGCGCGTCCCCTTTGACGGCGACAGCCCCATGGTGATCGCGCTCAAGCACGTCAATGAAGCGCCGGTGCCGCCCTCCCAGCTTTCGGGCGAGGTTTCTCGCGGGCTGGAGGAGGTTATCCTCAAGGCGCTCAATAAGGATCCGAAAAAGCGCTATCACACGGCGCAGGAAATGGCCATTGACTTAAAGCGCGCTGTTAAAATGCCTATGGGCGGCTTTATCAGCAAGGGCCCGGAGGAGCTTCGGCAGGAGGCGCAGAAGGCGCGTTCACGCAAAAGGCGTGCTCTGAAGGGGGGCGCGCAGGCTTTGGCGACGCTGGCCCTGGGGCTGTGCCTGTGGCAGGGCTGGTCGTTTTACCAAAAGCTGCAAACGCGCATTCGCGTGCCTTCGCTGGTGCTGACCGGATTGGAGGACGCCGAGGCGCGTATGAGCGAAATGGGTGCGGCCTTGAATATCAGAGAGGTGTACAGCGACGAGGTGATCGCCGGGATGATCGTTCGACAGGAGCCCGAGGCGGGCAGTTTGATCTACCCGGGAGATACCGTGTCAGTCGAGGTCAGCTTGGGGCGCGAGGCGGTGGTTGTGCCGGATGTGTATAATCTGCCGCGCAACGAGGCCGTGCAGGCGCTGGACAACGTGCGCTTGAATGGCAATAATATTATCCTGGAGATTTCGGATACGGTCGCCGTGGGCCATGTCATCAGGCAAAGCCCTGCAGCCGGAGAGTCTGCGCTGCCTTTTATGGAGGTTGTTCTCTATATCAGCGGCGAATGCTCGGTCGTTCCGGCGCTGGACGGCCTGACCATTGATCTGGCGCGCGCCACGCTGGCGGCGTCCGGGTTGGAGCTGGGCGGCATCGAGCAGATCGACAGCGAAGCAGTGCCGGGGACGGTCGTTGGGCAGAGTATAGCCAGCGGAGAGCGCGTGCTTTGGGGCGAGGTGGTGGATATCACCGTCAGCCGCACGGAGGAGGCACTGTACTTTAAGGAGATTGAGCTGCCGCTGACCATCGAGGAAAACGGCACGACGGTGCGCGCCGTGCTCAGCGACGGCGAAAGCGAGCGCGAGGTTTACTATGGCACGCTCAATGCCGGAGAACAGACGCTGACCTTAAAGCTGGACAGCGTTCAGGCCGGCGTGCAGCAGCTCAGGCTTTATGCGGGCGATGTGACGCTCTGCGAAACAACGGTGACTTTCGGAGAAGAATGACGGGAGGCTAGGCTTTGCAAGGAATCATACTCAGCGGCATCGGCGGCTTTTATACCGTGCTGGACGACGAGGGGCGGCGCCATACGCTGCGCGCTCAGGCCAAGCTGCGCCGCCAGCATTTAACGCCGCTGGCCGGAGATCGGGTGACGTTCGAGTCGGGCGAGGGCGAGGCGCATGGCTGGCTGACGGCCATTGAGCCCCGGGCCAATCGGCTGGTTCGTCCGCCTGTGGCCAATATCGATGTGATCGGCATTGTCGTGGCGGCCGCTTCGCCGGAGCCGGATCTGATGCTGGTGGATCGGATGCTCATGTATGCGCGCAAAAACGGCATTGAGTCGGTGCTGATTGTCAACAAATGCGACGAGGATCATCAGCGAGCGCAGGAGATCGAGCGACAGTATGCCGGAAGCGGCGTTCGCGTCATGAAAACCAGCGCCAAGACCGGCGAGGGCGTTCAGGCGCTTAAAGAGGCGCTGTGCAGCCGCATTCATGCGCTGGGCGGGCAATCGGGCGTGGGCAAAAGCTCGCTGCTCAATCGGCTGTACGGCTTTAAGCGGGAGACCGGCGCGCTTTCTGAAAAGATTGAGCGCGGCAAAAACACCACCCGCCACAGCGAGCTGATTCCGCTGCCTGAGGGCGGCATGGCGCTGGATACGCCCGGCTTCAGCCTGCTGGAGCTGGAACTGACCGACCCGGCCGAATTGCGCTTTCTAGTTCCGGAATTCGAACCCTATGAAGGTCAGTGCCGCTTTGCCCCCTGTATGCACGTCAGCGAGCCGGATTGCACCGTGCGCGCAGCGGTTGAAGCACAGGGCGTGGCGGCCGAGCGGTGGGAACGATATACGTTTCTTTACGAGGACATGAAAACAAGATGGAGGGATCGCTATGCTAAAGGTGGCGCCGTCCTTGCTGGCGGCAAATTTTCTGACGATTGGCGATGAAGTGAAGCGTATGAAGGACGCCGGGGCGGACTGGCTGCATTACGATGTAATGGATGGCGCGTTCGTTCCCAACATTTCCTTCGGACAGGGGCTTTTGAAGTCGATTGCCGGGGCGGATCTTCTGCCGTGCGACGTGCATTTGATGATCGAGCGGCCCGAGCGCTATATTGAGGAATTTGCGCAGGCCGGCGCGAAGGTGATTACCGTTCACGCCGAGGCCACCAATCACCTTAACCGCGTGCTGCACCAGATCCGCGACTGCGGCTGTCTGGCCGGCGTGGCGCTCAATCCGGCTACGTCGCCCGAGTGCCTGCGCTATGTGCTGGGCGATTTTGATCTGGCGCTGGTTATGACGGTCAATCCGGGCTTTGGTGGGCAGAAGATGGTGATGTCGGCGGTGGAGAAGATCGCAGAAATCTACGCGATGCTCAAGGCGGCTCAGGTGACGGCCGAAATCGAAGTGGATGGCGGCGTCAACGAGCAGAATGCGCCGCTGCTGATTGAAAAGGGCGCGACGGTTCTGGTGGCCGGCTCGGCTCTGTTCCATGCGCCGGATGCCGCCTCGTTTATTCGCAACGTAAAAAAATAACGGGACAGGCAACAAAGGGCGCGCTTGCCGATAAGATACAGTGATGATTCTTGCCGGGAGGTGCCGCCTGTGGGCTTGTGCGGAAGAAACGTGCGCGGCAGGGTGGGGGATACCTGCCAGAGAATACTGGGCGCTCTTCTGATTGTCATTGGTCTTTTGCTTGTGCTGATTTTTGTGCCGGCTCGCTTGTGGCTGGTGCTGCTGGGCGCGGCACTGATC
>CAYOTH010000038.1:0-10027 GCA_964406835.1 uncultured Oscillospiraceae bacterium | reverse complement strand
ACGTAGGCCTGCTCGGGCTTGGTGATCAGCGGCTTGGAATCGTCCATGACTTGGGCGATCCACATGGCGGCTTCCAGCTCGGCGGGGCTGCCGGCGGCATCGCCGTCAAAGAAGGCCGCGCCGCTGGCATTGAAGTCCGGCTCGAAGGTGTACATCTTGGAGAACTTCTCGCCATTGATGCGCAGGCCGCCGTCCGGGCCGTCGCCCAGCATATCCGCGCCGGCCTTGTCGCCGCACAGGATGGTCTTGGCCTCGCTGACCAGCAGGGTGTTGAGCGCCCAGCTGGCTTCCAGGTGGATGGTGGCGCCGTTCTTCATGCGGATGAAGCCGAAGGCACTGTCCTCAACGGTGAACTTCTTGGGATCCCAGCTGCCCCAGGCATTGGCGGCATTTTCGGTGTCGGCCAGCTTGCGGTAGGAGGTACCCACGACCATGGCAGGCTCGTAGTTGTTCATCTCCCACAGCGTCAGGTCGAGCGCATGGGTGCCGATGTCGATCAGCGGACCGCCGCCCTGGTTTTCCTCATCCAGAAACACGCCCCAGGTCGGGACGGCGCGGCGACGGATGGCCGTGGCGTTGGCGTAGTAGATCTCGCCCAGCTCGCCGGCATCGATCATCTTCTTGAGGTACATGCTGTTGGGACGGAAACGGCTCTGATAGCCGATGGTCAGCTTCTTGCCGGTGCGATGAGCGGCATCGAGCATCTTCTTGGCCTCGGCCGAGTTGATGGCCATGGGCTTTTCGCACATGACGTGCTTGCCGGCCTCCAGGGCGTCCACAGTGATGAAGGAATGCTGCTTGTTGGGGGTCAGAACATGCACGACGTCAATGTCCTTTTCCTCAAGCAGCTGCTTGTAATCGGTGAAGACCTTCGCACCGGGCACGCCGAAATCCTTGGCGGCCTGGATGGCCTTCTCCTCGATGATATCGCAGAAGGCGACCATCTCGACATGAGCGAGCTTTTTGAGGGCGGGCATGTGCTTGCCGTTGGCAATGCCGCCGCAGCCGATAATACCGACTCTGACTTTATCCATGGTTTTGTCCTCCTTGCCGACGCGACGCGCGCCGGATAGTATTCATTCATATTATACAGGAAAATGAATGTTTTGCAAGGGCTATTTCAATTTTTACGTCCGCAGACAAACTGAAACAGCGCCGAAAAGACCGTATCCACTTCGGGATGAAACTGAACGCCCAGCAGGTGATCCTCGTATTCCAGACCTTCGATCACGCCGTCGGGCGTGTGCGCGCAGATCTTGAGCCGCGCAGAGACGGCGTCCACACGGTAATGGTGCATGGTGGCACCCCGAATTGTTTCGGCTTCGGTTAATCGGGAGAGCAGTGTGCCGGGCGCGACCTGGATCAGGTGCTTGGTTTCTTCGATGCAGGAGCGCGTCATGTGAACGTCCCAGTGATGCTCGACGGGGCGCGTAAACATGTATTTTTCCCGCTTCATCTGCTCGTAGAGCGCCAGAAGAGGGCCTGTCCAGCCGCGTCTGGATGCTTCGTCGGCCACGACAAAATAGCTGTGGATAACCTGCATTCCCAGACAGATGCCTAAAATCCGCTTGCCGGTTCGAAAGGCGTAATCGACCACCTGAAAATGATAGGGGAAGATGCGCGCCCCGCCGCAGAGCACAAAGGCATCGCACAGGGGCAGAGTTTCCTCAAAGGCCCGGGCATCGTTGGCTAACAGGCCGATGGGCAGGCCGCCCTGCTCGAAGACACGCTTGGAATAGTTGTTGACGAAGGTGTAGTTGTCCTGATAAAAATCATCCGTTTCAAACAGACGCGCCGAGGGCACAATGCCGATGACCGGCTTCATGGGACATCGCCTCCTGAGTAAAGTTGACATCAGGCCAGTGTCAGATCGGTAAATTCTGCGCCGCAGACGCTAGCCAGCTGTTCGGGATTGATTTCCATCTGCTGGCCGATGCGCCCGGCGCTGACGAAAATGCGCTCCTGCTGCAGCGCCGATTCATCGATGCGCGTAACATAGGTCTTCTTCATGCCGACCGGGCTGCAGCCGCCGCGCACATAGCCGGTGGCCTTGTTGATGTCCTTGACGGCGATCATGGCGACGGATTTTTCGCCCACGGAGCGCGCCGCCTTTTTCAAGTCAAGCTCCTGCGCCACCGGCACGACAAAGACGAAATAGCCGCCGTGCGCGCCCTGCGTGACTAGCGTTTTGAAAACGGCCTCGACCGGCGCGTTCAGCTTTCCGGCGATGGTGATGCCGTCGATGGCCTCCTTGCAGGGATAGCTGTGCAGTATATAGGGAATGTGGTGCGTTTCGACGATGCGCACCGCGTTGGTTTTGACTTCGGCCATGATCGTCAGTCCTTTCCGGTCAGGAAGGCGACCACGGGGGAGGGATCGTCGAGCGAATGGGGGTGATGATCGCAGGCGGGCTTGACGATCACGTGAAGCTGACCGCCGGCCTTGCGGAAGCGCACGGCAAACAGCTCGCCGTTTTCGCAGAAGGGGACGACCTGATCGACGCCGCCGGCCACCAGAATGACCGGAATGTTCAGTCGGGCCAGATCCTCGGCATGATCCAGGGGATTGTCGCTGAACGTGGCGGCGCTTTCCTCGCTCAGGCCATAGACCTGCAGGCACTCCGCCCAGCACGCGGGCGCACCCACGCCGATGCCCTTGCCGCCCGGCCAGCTGCGTATGTCCATAACCGGCGCATCCAGATAGAGCTTGCCGGTATGCTGCGGATAGGCCAGCGCGTAGTTGACGGCATACAGTCCGCCCCGGCTGAAGCCGAAGATAAACGGCTTATCGGAAAGAGTGTATTTTTCGCACAGCATGGCGCGGAAGGATTCCATATCGCGGATGGCCGACGGGCAGCCGTAGCGATCGGAGAGCGACACATAGGCGATGGCATAGCCCTCGTGTGCCATGGCCTCATCAACCTGCGCAAAGGCATCGAAAAACTCGGCGCGCCACACCCAGCCGCGGTCGGCGCGGGGCTGATTGGGATGAACAAGGATGCACTGATGGCCTTCAAATTCAAAATCTTCGCGCTTAAAGCCGCGCCATTCGGAAACAGTTGTCATTGCTTTGTATCTCCTTTTTGAGCGATTTGTTCATTGAGCAGGTCGATATTGCCGCAGCCCAGCGTGACCACCAGATCGCCCGGCTGCCAGTGAGCGCGCAGATAGGCCTCGGCGTCGTCGAAGGTGGGCGTCAGGTCAACCGTGCGGCCACGCGCGCGCAGCGGCTCGATCAGCATTTCGCTGGAAATATCGCCCGGGTCGGCCTCGCGCGCGCCCATAATGTCGGTGATCAGGATGTGATCGGCCTCGTCAAAGGTTTCGACAAAGCCGCTAAAGAGCGCCTTGGTGCGCGAGTAGGTGTGCGGCTGCCAGACGGCCCAGAGCCTGTTGTGCGGCTGAAGGGAGGCGATGTGTATGGCCGTCTTCATTTCGGCGGGATTATGCGCGTAATCCTGGTAGATGCGCACGCCGTCGGTGATGCTGGTCAGCTCAAAGCGCCGATGTGCGCCGGTGAAGTGCGAAAGCGTTTCGGCCACGCGGTGAAGCGGCAGCTGCGCAATATCGGCTACGGCGATACAGGCCAGCGCGTCCAGCAGGTTCTTCTCGCCCGAAACGCCCAGCTCGACCTCGACCAGCGGATGGCCGAACAGCGTCACTGTAAAGCGGGGCCGCCCCAGCTCGTCGTAGGAGATGTCCTCGGCGCGCAACTCGTTGTAGGGCTCCAGGCCATAGGTGCGCGTGCGGCACTTGAGCGAGGAAAGCACATTTCGCACGCGCTTGTCGCCGCCCCAGCCGACGACCCAGCCCTCCTCGGGAACTAGGCCGGCAAAGCGCTTGAACGAGGCTTCAATATCATCCAGATCCTTATAAAAATCCAGATGATCCTCATCGATATTGAGCAGCACGGCCACGGTGGGATGGAAGTGCCAGAAGCTGCCGTTGAATTCGCAGGCTTCGACGATGAAGGTATCGCCTTCGCCCACGCGCGTTCCGCCGCCGATGGCGTCCAGCTCGCCGCCGATGTGAACGCCCGGGTCCTCGCCGGCTTCGACAAAGACCTGAGCGATCATCGAGGTGGTCGTGGTCTTGCCGTGCGTTCCGGCCACGCAGACGGCCTGCTCAAAGGTGCTCATCAGCCGGCCCAAAAGCACGGCGCGCTCAACCTGGGGAATGTTCAAGCGCCGGGCCTCGGCGCGTTCGGGGTTGTCTTCGGGTACGGCCGCGGAATAGACGACCAGATCGGCGCCATGGACATTTTCAGCCCGGTGGCCGATGTGAACGGTTACGCCCAGCTGTTCAAGCGCCTCCGTTTTGTGCGAGGCGTCCCGATCGGAGCCGGAAACGGTGCAGCCCTTTTGCAGCATGAAGCGCGCCAGGCCGCTCATGGAGCTGCCGCCAATGCCAATAAAGTGCAGGCGCTTTCCCTGAATTTCAGAAGACATATTATAGAATCATCCTTTCCTGGGTGAAACGGTCAGAATCAACAGAGTTTATACCATTATACGCCCGAATGGGCTGCGCGGGCAACCGCAAAGCGATTGAACGGCCGTTTTAAAAGTTAAAGAAATGTTAAATTACAAAGAAAAGGGGAAAGAATGCTGGAAAGATGGAGATAAGTGCCTTATAATAAACTTTACCGGCGATGATGAGCAAATCGTTCGGCAGTGAAAGGAAGGAACGGATAAGAAATGGATCGCATCAAACGCAATGAGCGGCTCGCGGCGATGGCCCGGGTTTTGACGGGGACGCCCAACAGACTGTATACGCTGTCCTACTTTACGGAGATGTTTGGCGCGGCCAAGTCAACTGTCAGCGAGGATCTGAGTATACTCTCCGATACGTTTTCTCAGTTTGATCTGGGGCGACTGAGCACGGTGGCCGGGGCGGCCGGCGGTGTGATTTATCGGGCGATTCCGTCCAGAAAGAAGCGGATTGCGGCGCTGGAGGATCTGAGCCTGAGGCTGAGCAAGCCGGGGCGTCTTTTGCCCGGCGATTTCCTCTACACGACCGATGTAACCTGTGATTCGGATGCGTCTGAAATTATGGGCGAGATTCTGGCCTATCGCTATTATGAAAAAAATCCCAATTTCGTTTTGACCATGGAGACCAAGGGCATTCCCGTGGCCATGATGACGGCCAAAATGCTCAATGTGCCGCTGGTGATTGCCCGGCGCGATTCGAGAGCTTATGAAGGTTCGGCCGTTAAGATCAACTACATCAGCGGCGAGACGGGCGACCGGATCGAGACCATGGCGCTGGCGCGCCGTGCGGTGACGCCGGGACAGCGCGCGCTGATTATCGACGATTTCATGAAGGGCGGCGGCACGCTGCGCGGCATGCACGATCTGATGCGTGAATTTGATGTCGAGGTCATCGGCACGGGCGTTGTGATTGCTACGGCCGAGCCGCAGGCCAAGCGCGTGGACGGCGTGACGGCGCTGATGGTGCTTAGCGAGGTTGACCGTGAAAAGGGCAGCGCCGTTGTCAAGCCCTCTGACTGGATTTACGAGGACTGAGCGTTTTAAGGCGTTTTTCGGCAGAAACGGTTCTCTTTATACGGGCGAATAACTGGCTGCGCGCCGGATAAAAAGGAGCGGGGAGCATGGATAGACTGGCTGTGGTCATGGCGGCGGGCGAAGGCGTGCGGATGTGTTCGCAGACGCCGAAGATGCTGCATCAGGTGTGCGGCATTCCGATGGTGGAGCATGTGATGCGGGCGCTGGACGATGTGTGCCGCGAGCAGATTGTCATCGTGGGAGCTTCTCACGAGCGTCTCTCGGCGCATTACAAGGGCCGTGCGGAATTTATTCGTCAGGCCCCTGACGGCTTTGGAACCGGCTGGGCCGTTCGAAGCGTGCTGAGCCGGATCGAGTCTTTGCAGGGCGTCGTGCTGGTTGTTCCGGGCGATAAGCCGCTCATCAGGAGTGAAACGCTGGCACGTCTGGTCAGCGAGGTGGAAAGCGGGAGCTGTGCCGCCGCCGTGCTGACCGAGCGGCTGGATCATCCCTTCGGGATGCCGCGCGTCATTCGTTCGGGCGGCATGGTGCGCGCCGTGGTCGATCAGAAGGATCTCAAGCCCGATCAGATGGCGCTTTCCGAGGTCTGCCGCAGCGTTTACGCCTTCGATGCGCAGAAGCTGACGGCGGCTGTTAAGCGGCTGGAGCCGGATGCCAACGGGGATTATCATCTCTCCAGCGTGATTGCGCTGCTTTCTGAAAACGGCGAGAGCGTGCGCAGCGTACCTTCGCTGGAGGCGGCAGAGGGCATGGGCGTCAATGACCGTGTTCAGCTGGCCGAGGCTGAGAAGCTGATGCGCGCGCGCATTAACCGTCGCCATATGCTGCGGGGCGTGACGATGATTGACCCCAAGCGCGTCTATATTCAGCCTGATGTGCTGATTGGCCGCGATACGGTCATTCATCCGGACTGCGAAATCGGTCGGGGCTGCGTGATCGGCGAGGGCTGTATGCTGCGCGCGGGCTGCCAGATCGCCTTTTCGCGTCTGGGAGACGGCTGCGTTGTGGGTGGCAGTCTTTTGCGCAATGCCGTGCTTGAAAGCGGCGTTCGGCTGGAGCACTGCGTGGTCAGTGGCGCCACGGTGGAAAAGAGCCGTGTTGTCGAGCCGTTTACGGTGATTAAGGGATAAGCAAGGCGGGCGCGGGAGCCCGTGCGGAGGAATTGGGAGTATGTGCCCGATTCCTCTTTTGCTCTGCTCATTTGACGGCGTTATGGCCGTCGGGAACAGAAAGCATGAACAGGGAGGATAAAGGCTATGTATGTTATTGTGGGACTGGGCAACCCGGGCGAAAAATACGCCCGCACCCGGCATAATGTGGGCTTTGATGTGCTGAATTTGCTGGCCGGGCGCATGAATGTTGAGTTTAACAAAACGAAGTGCAAGGCCCGCTTGGCCGAGGGACGACTGGGCAACGAGCGCGTCGTGCTGGCGCAGCCGCAGACGTTTATGAATCTTTCCGGCGAAAGCGTCGTTGAATTGATGAACTGGTATAAGGTCGATATGGATCACCTGGTCGTGGTCTATGATGACATCGACCTAGAGCCGGGCCATGTTCGTTTCCGCGCCAAGGGCAGCGCCGGAACGCACAATGGAATGCGCTCGATCATCTATCTGCTGGGACGGGAGGATTTCCCGCGCGTGCGCGTGGGTACGGGCCGTGCGCCCAAGGGCTGGGATTTGGCCGATTGGGTGCTTTCGGGCTATCGCACGCCAGAGGAGCGGCAGGCAGCCGACGAGGGCTATAATGATGCCTGTGATGTTTTGGAGGCGCTGGTGTCTCAGGGCGCGGAGGCAGCCAACCGGCTTTCGGCGGAGAAGAGCAAAAAATATGCGCCCACCAAGCCGGTGCGTGAAAAATCCAAGGACAAATATGACTTTTCCGGCATGACAGCTTACCTGAAGGAACGCATTGACGCCCGGGATATTGCCGGAGCGGCCTGCGCCGTGGCGGTGAACGGCCGGATGGTCTATCAGAGCCTTCAGGGGTTGGCCGACGTGGAAAACGGCCGCAAGGTTACGCGTGACACCATGTTCCGCCTGGCCTCGATGACCAAGCCGATCACCGGCGTGGCCATGATGATTCTCAAGGAGCGCGGGCTGGTTGATTTGGATGCGCCCATTGAAACCTATTTGCCCGAAATGGCCGACATGCAGGTGGTCCTCAAGGATTCCGAAAACAACGTTATCGGTACGGAGAAGGCCTGCCGCTCGATCACTTTGCGCGATCTGCTCACGCATTCCAGCGGACTGGGGCAGGGCGAGCAGAAGGGCGGCCTGGGCTGGAGTGAGCGGATTGCGGCGATTCCCGAGGAAGAATATACGCTTGAAAACATTGTCCGGGAAAGCGGCAAGGCGCTGCTTGATTTCCAGCCGGGGACACGCAGCGGCTACAGCGCCGTGGCGGGCCTTAATCTGGCGGCGCGCGTTTGCGAGGTGGTCACCGGCATGAGTTATCCGGCCTTTTTGTCCACCGAGATCTTCAATCCACTGGGCATGAGCCGCACGACCTACGCGCCGGATGTCCACGATTGGGTGCAGACGGCCGAGGTCTATGAGCCCGGCACGCTTGAAAAATTCGATGTCGGCCATCGCGGCTATGACGGCATGAAGACGATTTATCCGTGCGGCTCGGCGGGCCTGGTTGGCACGTTGGGCGATTATATGCGCTTTGCTCAGATGCTCTGCGGAGGCGGCGCGCTGGGCGGGGTGCGGATCCTCAGCGAGGAGAGCGTGCGCGAAATGGCGACGCCGCAGCTGAAAGCGGAAATCCCCGATCAGCCCGAAGACTGCCAATGGGGCATTTCAATGCGCGTGACGACGGCCACGACAGCGGCGCAGCCGCTGCCTGTGGGCTGCTATGGCTGGGGCGGCGCTTACGGAACACATTTCTGGATTGATCCCACAAACAATCTGGCGGCCGTGTGCATGATTGCCCGTCTGGGCGGCGGCAGCGACATAGCCCGGCGATTTGAAAGCGAGGTTGTTCGGGTCTTGGCTGAAAAACAAACCAAACAGGGAAATGTTTGAAATTAAATTGTGAAATGACGGAAGGCTTGACCGCCGCGGACAAGGTTCACGGCGGCCTTTGAACGCTTTTGAAGGAGGGTCGTATGGCTGAAATAGAAAAAAGAACAGGCGCCGCTCGAATGGACTGGCTGTTTGCGCCGCTTCAGGAGCTGGAGGAATACCAAGCGCTGCGCGAGGCGGCCGACAAAAAGGGCGTTGTGTGCGTGACCGGCCTGGATGACAGCCAGCGGCTGCATTTACTGGCGGCCTTGGCGCGGGATACCGGGCGCATGCTGCTCTTTGTCACGGCCACCGATCAGCTGGCGCAGAAGGCGACGGATGATCTGCTGGCGCTTTTAAACGGCCGGGTTCAGCTTTTGCCGGCGCGGGAAATCAACTTTCTGCGCGTGGCGGCGGCCTCGGGCGATCTGGCGGCGCGGCGCGTTGAGGCGCTGGGCGCGGCCATGGCAGGCGGGTTGCGCGCGCTGGTGGCGCCGGTGGATGCGCTGATGTTCCGGCTGATGCCGACCACCTCGTTTCGGCGCGGCGTAATTAAATTGCAGCGCGGGCTGGTGATTGAGCCCAAGGAGCTTATGGCGCGATTGATTGACGCGGGCTATGAGCGGGTGGATATCGTCGAGAGCCGCGGACAATGCGCGCTTCGCGGCGGCATCATTGATGTCTTTCCTGTGGGGCGCGCTTCGGCGCTTCGACTGGAATTTTTTGACGACGAGCTGGACATGCTGCGCGATTTTGACGTGCTGACGCAACGCTCCACCGACGAAATAGAGCGCGCGTGGGTTCTGCCGGGGCATGAGACGATTTTGACGGCTGAAGAGGCCGACCGGGCCGCCGCTCGAATCGAGCGGGCTTTGGGCGGCAACGCGCGCGAGCAGGCCGATGCGGCCAGTCGCCAAAAAGAAATTGAAGAGCGTTTTGGCTTGACGCCCTGGGATGATTTTGCTCGGGCGATTTCCGACGCGCTGGACGAGCTGCCCTCGCTGGATGAGATGGGGGCGGCTGAACAGGCCGTTATGACGCCGCCCGCTGCGCCGCAGAGCGAATTGGAAAAGCAGTTTCTGCCCCGGGCCGAAGCCCTGCGCCAGACGCGCTCCTGCCCGGCTGCCGAATCGGTGATGCCCTATTTGTACGAACAGTGCGCCTGCGTCATGGATTATCTGAAAAATCCCATTGTGGTGCTCGATCAACCCGATCGGCTCCGCACGCGCTGCGAAAACCGGATGCTTGAGTTTGAAGAGCAGTTCAAGGTGGCGCTGGAGCGCAAAAATGCGTTGCCCGGGCAGGGCGAGCTGCTTTTGGGCTATGACGAGCTGTTGGCACGCCTGACCGAAGGCACCGCTGTGGCGACGATGCCTTTGGCCGTTTCGCAGCCGGATTTGCGCTTTTCGGGGCTGTATCGCTTTGAAGGGCTGAGCGGCGTCGGCTATCAGAGCAATATGCACGAGCTGGCGCGCGATATCAAGACATGGAAAAAGGA
>CAYOTH010000037.1:0-10146 GCA_964406835.1 uncultured Oscillospiraceae bacterium | reverse complement strand
TAGCCGACCAGCGCCACGACGCTCTCGCCGGTCTTTTCGCGGCGGCTGCGGCGAAGCTCCCGGCGATGGGACAGTTCGTCCAGCTGGCGTTCCAGCTCGGTAATGCGCCGCCGAATGCGCCGCCTGTCCACCTCAAGCTGCGTTTCACCCGGGCCGCGCGTGCCAATGCCGCCGCCCAGACGCGACAGCACGGAGCCCATGCCAGAAAGACGCGGCAGGCTGTATTTCATCTGCGCCAGCTCAACCTGCAATTTGCCCTCGTAGGACTGAGCGCGCTGAGCAAAGATGTCCAGTATCAGCGCGGTGCGATCGATGACGCGCACACCCTCGCCCAGAATCTCGCTGACATTGCGCGCCTGAGCGGGGCTGAGCTCGTCGTCAAAGATCACCAGATCGATGTCGGTCGCCTGACAGAGCAGCGACAGCTCCCCCACCTTGCCTGAGCCGATGAACGTAGCCGTGTCGGGCTTTTGCCGCTTTTGCAGCGCGCGCTGTATGACGATGGCGCCGGCAGTGTTGGCCAGGCGTTCCAATTCGTCCAGCGATTCCTCGCTTTCGATGCCGACCAGCATCACGCGCTCCTGCGTCTTCTCCCAGTGACCCTCGCGGATGGTCTTGAGCACGCGCTCGTCGGCTGCGTCAATTTCGGAAAGCCACTTATCCTGAGGCACGCGGCCGGGCTTGACCGGACCGTGGGTGCGAATGGCCAGCTGGCCGTATTCGATCTCGCCCAGGAAGGCGGCGGTGATGCCGGTGGCCATGCCGTCCTTCACGCCGATAACGCACATGGCGTCAAAGCGCATGAGACGAAGCGCCTGCTCGTCCACATCGGAGAGACGGGCGCTTCCGCCGGGGTGGGTATGAATGCAGCGAATGCCGCACAGCCTTTCCAGACTGCGCCTAAGCGTGCGCTCGGGCAGAGATACGCTGCTGTTCGAGCCGACGGAAATTTCCAGCACGTTTCCGTCTCGGCTCATGTAGACCATCAGCTCGCGGTTGAGCTGATCGGTAAAGCGCACCAGCGTGTTCAGCAGCCGGTCCGGCAGAAACTGATCGCGCGCCCAGTCGGTGTCAAACAGCTTTTCCAGCTCGTCCAGCGCCGACTGGCGGATTCCTTCAATATTGCCTCTGATCATGAAGCTCCTTATGTGCCGGCCGGGTTACTCCTCGTCGTCCGATTCGGAGATTTCGCCCGCAGCCAGGCGTTCCTTATAATTTTTGATGGCCTCGTGCAGCGCCTCCTCGGCCAGCACGGAGCAGTGCAGCTTAACCTCAGGCAGGCCGCCCAGCGAATCGGTCACCATCTTGTTGGTGACGGCGAGCGCCTCTTCAATCGTCTTGCCCATGACCATTTCCGTCGCGCGGCTGGAGGTGGCAATGGCCGCGCCACAGCCGAAAGTCTTGAATTTGACGTCCACAATGACGTTGTTCTTCACCTTGATGAAGATCTTCATGATATCGCCGCACTTGGCGTTGCCCACAAGGCCGACGCCGCTGGCGTTCTCAATTTCGCCGACGTTGCGCGGATTGGTGAAATGATCGATAACCTGCTCGGTATACATGGTATGTTCCCTCTCTTTACTATATCATTGATCGGAATAATTGTCAAATAGCTGTTCTATGCGGCCTTTTTTAGTGCGCTCCGCCCTTAAAGCGGTAGGGATCGCATTCGAGCACGGCGTGATATTCGCCGTCGTCTACGCTGATTTTACGAATCAGCGCCCATTCGTCGCGCGGTTCTTCGCCGTCGCTGTAGGACACATCCGAAATTTCGAGGCAGCTCAGATAGGCGCTTATGGCCTCGTCGGTCATAGCTTCGTCTTTATAGATCGTCAGCCAGGCCGCTTCAAGACGATCGGCAGCAATCATGCTGGTTTCTCCCTGATAGAGCACCTGGCGCAGCATCAGAAGATCGCCCTCGCCGCGCTTTTCCACAATCACGCCCGCCTGGCGACCTCTTCCGCAGATCATACCCACCAGCGCCGAAATAATCACCGTCGCGTGGTCGTAGCGCAGCGCCTTAAATTCGCGCCCGCCGACATGGAACGTATCGACGCGCCCCTTAAAGCGATTGACGTAATACTCGTCGGCAATTTCCTTCGCCCGGTTATACACGCGGTCCATGGCGCGAACGCTGAGAACCAGCGGGCCGTCCTGCGCCGAACAGGTCGTCACACGGGGCAGTATCGTCTCGGCAAAGAGCCGGGGCGAGAGATAATTGCGCTTAGGATGCGCGCGGACGATTTCGCCGTCGTTGAGATAAAAGCGCAGATAGCCGGTCTGCTCGCCGTAAACCACGAAGGACACCGGCATGGACTGCCAGCCAAGGCCCCAGGTTGCATTGCGATCGATGCCGCTGATGACCGGAAAGACATTCAGCGAGCCAATACCGCCATGCGCGGCGTACCAGGACGAGGAATACGCCTCGTCAAAGACGCGCGTTTTCTGCCAGCGCGGCACGGGCAGGGCCTGAGTCTGAGGCCGCTGCTCATCCGAAAAATACATTTCGTCTGCGAACATGCAGAACAGATCGCTGACCTCGGGCAGCACATCCAGCCCGCTTCCCGCCGCGCCCGAAAGATTGTACACATGCGACGGCCTTTCGGATTGGCCCTCATAGTTGTAGGTTCGAATGCTCGGGCAGACCTCATGCCCGTCATAGAAGCGGAAAAACTGCTTCTGCGCGTCAATCAGCGCTTCCAGTCGGCGCGCAATCTCCTCATCGCCTATGGTCATGGAGGCCACGCGCAACGCGGGCAAAATCACGTCGTTATAGCCCAGGCTGGTGTTTTCGCCCCAGCCCCAGCCGCGCCGGTCGGTATAGTCCAGCCACTTTTCAAAAAAGCGCTGCGCTGTCTCCCGGCAAGACGCGCTGTTCGTCAGATGAGCAATGGCAGAAAGCGCCGCGCCGTCGCTTAAAATCTTGTTGCTGTAATAGTAGATGGCATGATCGCATTCGTGCGAAAACCAGTGTCCGGCCAATTGCAGCATCTCGTCCATGAGCGCGTTTTCTTCCGCTGAAAAGCACTCAGGCAACGTCAGCCGGTGGATAATCAGCGGCATGCAGATAAAGAAGGCGGCATTGGTGTCCCAGATGCAATCCTCCTCCTGATACCAGCGAAACGCACCGTACTGCGAGCCGGGATCAATCTTAGGCAGCGCATCCGGGTTTCCGGCCTCATCGAGTGACTGAAGTGACCCAAGCGCCTTCAATATAGCCACGCCCTCCTGCTGGGAGAGGCGGCTCGTCACGCGGCCCAGCACATAGCATTCGGACGTCAGCCGCCCCGAATGCACCACGGGATACTGTGCGCCCCGCGTATGGCCCGGCCCTGCGCTGCGCACAAGACCGTTTTCCCAAACGGTGCGATCCAGCCTTTCGGCGGCGCGCTCATAAACGCGCCTTTGCTTTTCCGTCATGTTTTTTCGTCTCCTTACGAACCGATTTTTCGCAATGACGCTTTGCTTACAGCAGGGATAAAACGTTTTTTTCGCTTACAGCGTCAGCGGCGACATATCGCGCAGGCGCTTGACCACCTCGCCCAGGGCCTCGATGACGTAATCCACCTCGGCCTCGGTATTCTCCTCGTTGAGGGAGAAGCGCAGCGAGCCGTGCGCCACCTCGTGCGTCAGCCCGATGGCCAGAAGCACATGGCTCGGGTCGAGCGAGCCGGAGGTGCAGGCGGAGCCAGACGACGCCGCAATGCCCTTGATGTCCAGATTGAGCAGCATCGATTCGCCCTCAATGTAACGGATCGAGACATTGCAGTTGCCAGGCAGGCGCAGCGTGGGATGGCCGTTCAGGCGCGTATCCGGAATGCTACTGAGAATGCCGTTGATCAGCCGATCGCGCAGAGCGCTCACGCGCGCCATCTTGCCCTCAAGATCGGCCGTCGCCAGCTCAATGGCGCGTCCCAATCCCACAATCGAGGCCAGGTTTTCCGTGCCGGGGCGCTGCGTGCGCTCCTGAGCGCCGCCGTTCATGAGCCGCTCCAGGCGAACGCCGCTGCGGATGTAGAGCGCGCCGATGCCCTTGGGGGCATGGAGCTTGTGGCCGGAGAGCGAAAGCAGATCGACGTTCAGGGCCTTGACGTCCACCGGAATGGCGCCCACGGCCTGCACCGCGTCAGTATGGAAGCGAATGCCGCGTTCCCGGGCCAGCGCGCCGATTTCAGCGATGGGCTGAATCGTGCCGATTTCGTTGTTGGCGGTCATGATGGAGATCAGCGTGGTCTCGGGCGTGATGGCCTTTTCCACGTCCTCGACATGCACCAGGCCGTATTCGTCCACCGGAAGATAAGTGACCTTAAAGCCCTCGCGCTCCAGCTGCTGGCAGGTGTGCAAAAGGGCGTGATGCTCAATCGAGCTGGTGATGATATGATTGCCCTTGGCCTTGAGGGCATAGGCGCTGCCGCGAACGGCCCAGTTGTCCGATTCGGTGCCGCAGCCGGTAAAATAGATCTCGTTCGGCTTGGCGTTGATCGCCGCGGCCACCTGAACGCGGGCGGCATCCAGCATACGCCGGGCGTCCCGGCCGAAGGAATGCACGCTCGAGGGGTTGCCGTAAACCTCGGTCAGGCAGGGCATCATGGCCTCGAGCACGGGCGGCGTAATGCGGGTTGTGGCGGCATTGTCCATATAAATGCGATTCATGGCGTTATTGTCCTTTCTCGGCGCGATTTGGCCGATTGTCGTCTACCATATCCTGAAGCGTAATGCTGTCAACGGCCTCCTCCAGCGCGGTGCTGACCTTCTGCCAGACCACGCGCGTGGGGCAGGAGCAGGCCTTGTCGCAGGGCGCTTCGTCGGTCAGGCAATCCACAATGGCCAGACTGCCCTCCAGCGCGCGCAAAACATCGCCCACGCTGATTTCGCGGGCCGGACGCGCCAGAAGATAGCCGCCCTGTGCGCCGCGCGTACTGCGCAAAAGCCCCGCCCTGCGCAATTGGCCGACCAGCTGCTCCAGATAGGCCTCGGGAATCCCCTGCCGCTCAGCCACCGCCTTGATCGGCTGAGGCGTCGCTCCGGCATTGAGCGCCAGATCATACATGGCATGGATTCCATATCGTCCCTTTGTTGAAAGCTTCATACGTTTCACCTCGGGCTGGAACAGACGCTTTGGCGTCAATTCCGACTTTTCTTGTCTGGATTTATTGTAACACGCCGCGCGCCATTTGAAAAGCAAATTCCGACTTTTTTTCTAGGAATTAACCTATCCAGGCGCATACCGCCGCCCCAGGGCCCATAGACTCCCGTCGCAGCCTCCAGCCCCTGTTATCTGCCCCATCCCGCGCCAATAAATACTCTAATCCCCACTCCCTCAGACTCCTCTGCCGACTGCGCGCCCCACCCAAAACATCCCCCAATCCGGCCTTTGACCAGAACAGTCTTTGCTGTTCAAACCCGTCCCCCAACACCTCCCCTGTCCCTCCGCTTCTTTCCCGGAACGGCACTTTCGCTCAAAAGGCACGTCCTTCCCTTCCTGCGAACTTGTCTGTCGGCCCTAATCCTAGCTCTCCCCGGACTGCCCTCCGACCACGCTGCTCCGCTCGCCAAGGCCTGAAAGCCTCCCCGAACTTGCCTTTAAGCAGCACAGTCTTTACTATTCAAGCCCGTCCTACGCCGCTTTCCCCGCAGCCGTCCCGCCTATTCAAAAAGAGCCGAACCCGCGACTTTCCGCAGGCCCGGCCCCAAGCGCTTTTACAGGCGCTCCTCCTCCAGTCTGTGTATTTTTTTAATCAGCAGCGCCGCCCCGAGAATCATAACCAGCGCCATCAACGCGCAGACGCCGCCCAGAATCCAAACCAGCCGATTTCCGCCCTCCTCGGACGTTTCCACGTTCTGCGAAACCATCTGTTTGAGGACGGGCGCTTCGATTTGCAGCGTAATCGCCTCCTCGCGGCTGGTTTCGTTTCCCCAGGCGTCCTCGCAGGCGACGCACAGCGTGCCTTCATAACGCCCCGGCTCCGCCTTGGCCGCAAAGCTCAGGCGCGCCGTGCCGCTCTCCCCGGGCGCGATCGTGCCGACCAGCACGCTCTGCCGCTCGCACACACCGCTCAGGCTCAGCGTGGCCAGCACATTGCGAACCTCGCCGCGTCCCATATTCATCAGCGGCAGCGTCACCGTCGCCTGATCGCCCTGCACCACGCTGTCGGTTGCCTGCAAAGCACCCCATTCCAGGCGCATCTCCTGCGTCACCGGCAGAGTGATCGTCTCCTCCCAGCTCCTTTCCTCGCCCAGCGCCGTCCATCTGAGTGAGAGCGTCAGCGGATGTGCCGCCACCTGCGACTTGGCCGAAACCGTCACGGGATAGGCAAAGTCCAAGCTTTCGCCCGGCATGAGATCACCCAGGCGCATTTTATCCGTGCCGCCGGGCAGCACATCGCCGTCGGCATCGCGCACGCTTAGCAGAATATCCCGCATTTCGGCGTAGGCATCGCTGTTGACCAGCCGTCCCTGAAGCGTGCCGGCCTCGCCCACGCGCAAGTCAGCCGAAACGTTTTCAAGCGCCGGGCGCATGGGCTGATCGCTCGTCTTCCCATCGCGAAGGCGCAAAATCACCGGAAAATCACCTGAAAGCGCCGCGCCCTGCGCGTCCTGCCCTGTAACGAACACCGTCGCGGCATAATCGCCGTTCACGCGCCCCGAAAGCAGACGCGCCGTGAGCTTGACGGCATATAGCCCCTGGGCGTCGGGCAGAACCTCGACGCTGACCTCCTCGCCGCGAATCGGCGAAACGCTCGCTTCATCGACGCGCAGCACCGCCTTGATTTTCCCCGCCGCGCGCTCGCTTCGAATAGGCAGGCAGACGATTACGTTCTCCCCGTCGCAGGTCGGCTCATAGCCGCGCGCCCAGGGCCGATAATTCATCCCAGCGATGGTTGCCTCCTCGTCCAGCGTAAAATCGCCGCCCTCCGCCGCGCCGCTCAGGCACAAAGCCATGACAAGCAGCATCAGCCAAACGGCCCATCTCCATCTTTTCATAGTTCCCGCTCCTTTTCGTTCTCTTTCGGCATCCGCGTTACATTTCCCGAATGCATTCGACAATGCTGCGCGAAATCATCTCGCGAATACGGCTTCTGAGCGTCAGCAGGCACGCGCCATAGCACAAAAGCGCAAACAGCAGAACGCTCAAAGTCGCCGCCCCATAAAACCAGCCCGCATATTGCACAGGCGACATCCTCAAATACACGAGAACCGCCAGCGCCCCGATCATGCCCAGCCCCATACTGAGGCTAATCTGCATCCGGTAGCAGCGCGCCACGGTCGCCGCATCCGCGCCAACGGCCCGCAATGTGCCGATCATGCGCGTATCCGCACGAATGCGCCGCGTGACATCGCCAGTAATCATACTCACCGCCACGACGAAGAACAGCAAAGCCACGCTGATGAGCGCCGCCAGGTACATCCTGTTTTGGCGCATCGCCTCACGCTGCTGCTGAAGCAGATCGTAAAAGCTCATGTTGTCAGCGCGCCGCAGAACGCTCTGTATCCGCTCGGAGAGCGCCTGCTCCTCCTCCTCGGTCAGCGCGCTATCGGTGCTAATTCGAATTTCGCTCAGGCATTCAGTGGAAAGCCCCAGCGCGCGCAGGCCCTGATGGGTGGTCAGAAGGACAGGGGCATTATTGTACAAACCTTTCAAGGCAATCGATGTATTGAGCACCGCGCCAATGTTCACCTGCGCGTCCGTCCGCTCGGCCTGCGCGTAAAAGCCATCCTGCGCTTCCGTCGCGCGATCCACGCTGTCCGGCACGGTCAAAAGCATCAATTTCATCGTCTGTCCGGCGGCAAAATCGCCCCTGTTTGAAGCCTGCAGCACAGCCTGTCCAAAGGGCGTCGTCTGCGTGGCCATGCCAATGATATGGCCGTCTTTCATCATATACTCCACATACAGATCCGGCACGCACATCAGCACCTCGCGTCCCTCATTGAGCGCCTGAATGTCGATTTTTCCATCCGTCACCGTATCGGCCCAATTCAAAATCGCCTGTTCGCCCATCGCAGCAAAGTTCATCTGCAGCAGAAAGCCCGCCTCGGTCTGCGTTTCATTTCGAACGCGCAGCTGAGTTTCGCGCTTGAGCTGATAGGCCTCGAGCGCATATTCCGGCGTGGAGCCGATAAACGAGAGTGAATTGATATGACTCAGGCTGTCCTCATAGCGCCTTAAAAACTCCTCTTCGTCCCAGACCGAGCAGTACATTTCTGGATCAGCGTCCGTCAGGTAATCGGGAACTGCGTCCATGAGCACATTGACATAGCCCTCGCTTTCATAGGAAACGCCGCTCACGCCCTCCATCGCCTCAATCTGCCGAATGTCATTTTCACTCAGCGTGCGCTCGGCCACGGCGGTGTAATAGTCGTTAAAGCTCGCGTAAGGCGAGTAGAAGTACGCTCTGAAGGAAACGCTGCTTTTAAAGAAATAGTCGCCCGTGAGAGAGAGTATGGCCAGCGCCACCAGCACGCAGATCATCATCAGCCCGGCCAGCAGGCCCGCGCCCAAGGGACGCAGGGGATGCAGCCGGTTCTGCCGCCAGGCAATCAGGCGCGACGGCTTGAAGACGCTGCGGCTGCGCACGCGCCCCATGCGCCGCAAAAGCGCAGTATCGCGCAAAACGCCCATGGGCAGTATACGCGTCGCCCGGCGAAGGGGCAGCGCGGCCGAGGCCAGAATGCACAGCCCTGAAATCAGCAACGTGGGAATAAGAATCATCGGCTGAGGAGCAAAGAGCATCACCTCGGGATTCAATCGGCTCAATCCCCAGACCGCCGCGCAGGAACAAAGCAGAGACAGCGGCGAAAGCACCAGTGCCAGCAGCCAGGCCTCCCGCCCGAAAATGCGGCGAATCTGCTTTTTCGTGGCGCCCACGGCGCGCAAAAGGCCGATTTCCTCGCGTTTTCGCGCCAGCTGTCCCTCCATCGCCCCGGCAATGCCCACGCAGCAGGCCAAAAGCAGCGCGCCGCCCAGAAGAAGCAGCATCATCAGAAGGGAAGTTCCCTCCTCGGACGTGAGGCGGTTGTCCAAGGTCAGCAAATTCTGCTCATAAAGCGTCAGGCTGCCCATGCGGCTTAAGCCGATCAGCAGCGGCCAACTGTCATCGCGTAGGTCGTCCTCCCGCCAGTTTTTGACGATCACCTCGTTAAAGGACACGCCCTCAGAGAGCGTCAGCAGTCGCTGCACGGCCCCGCGCCCGCTCTGCCAGGAAGGCTCCTGCACCGAGCACAGCGCCGAAGGCAGGCCGTAAACCTGTCCCTCTTCAGCCGCATAGCTGACGCTCTCCCAGGAAAAGGCGCCGCTCTGCTCGGAGAGTATCCCCACCAGCGTAAAGGCGAGTGTTTCTTCCAGGCCATCGATCGGCGTGCAGGGGATTTCAACCACCTCGCCCAGCGACGCCTCCAGCGCCAGATAAGCCAAAAAGCTCTGCTCGGCCGCCAGCTCGCCCGCCGCCTGCGGAAGCCGCCCCTCAAGGCACCTCCGGTTGAGCAAATCCAGCGCCGTCTCGTCGGCATAGCCGATAAAGCGGCTGCCCACGCGCGCCGTCAAGGTCACATGGCCCAGTTCCTCAAAGTCTCCGCTCTGCATCAGTGCTTCATCGGAAAATTCCGGGCTGTCCATAACGAAAAAGTTTTCCCGCCCCAGCCGCTCTCGCACCGACTGAAGAGCCGCCGCATAGACGCCCCAGGCGCACTGGCACAGCGTCGCCACAAAGAAAATCGACAGAAAGATTCCCGCCGCCATGGCCCGGTAGCCGCGCCGGTTGGCCCGCAGGCCTGCCGCCGCCAGACGATTGATCGACAGTCCCTTCATATGCTCATCCCCCCGCTGTCCCGCGCCACGCGTCCGTCGCACAGTTCGATCACACGCTCGGCCTGCTCGGCCACGGCCATGTCGTGTGTCACCAGAATCAGCGTAATGCCCAGATCATGGCTGAGCTTTCTTAAAAGCATCATCACCTCGCGGCCCGACTTGCCATCGAGATTGCCGGTCGGCTCATCGGCAAAGAGAATCGAGGGCTTGTTGGCCAGCGCCCGCGCCATGCTGACGCGCTGCTGCTGTCCGCCCGACATGGCACCCGGCAAATGACTCAGCCGCTTTTCAATGCCCATCACGCCGATGATTTGTTTAAGGTACTCCTCGTCGGCTCGGCG
>CAYOTH010000036.1:0-10168 GCA_964406835.1 uncultured Oscillospiraceae bacterium | reverse complement strand
TCCTCCGCCAGACCGGGGACAGCGCTCAGACACAGAGCCAGCGCCAGAATCAGTCCGATGAGTTTCTTCATGAGTCTATTCCTCCCTTTTTATTCACCCAGCAGATCATCAATAACCCGACCTGGGCCTCTATCCTCAAACAGATGCGCCGAGAGCGCCCTATGCGGACATTCAATAAATTCAGCATGGGGCGGCGCCAGCGGCCGCAGCAACGGATCGGCCACAATCACATCATGACCTCTCATGGCGCGCTCCATATCCTCCTCGGACGCGCCATCGCTCAAGGCCTCCGCCTGCCAGGCTCGCGTTTGAGTCAACGCTTCGGCCAGCGACTGAGCCAGCACCCGCTCGCCGATCACCAGACAGGAAACGTCGTTCAAATCCGCCGTCTTTTCAGGCAAGACCCTGCCTAGCGGCACGCCCACGTCATACGGCATGCCAAAGGCTTTTTCCAGAAAACGCGCACTCTCCAGTCCTGCCTCGCTGACAACGATGTTGCGTTCGGCCAGCGGTGCATTCACGATGTCCTCAAGCGACGCGCCCAGACACAGACAGGCGCGCACGCTCTGTCCGCTTTTTTCCAGCACGCGCTTCATGCGCGCAAGGAGCCGATCATCAAAATCCAGCGGCGTTACGCCCAGAAGATTGACGCCCGACCGGCTCTGCGCTGCGTCTCGCCGGGCAAAGCGTTCTAACAGAAGCCGAAACGCCCGGCCTGTCCCCGAAATATAACTGTCGAAGCCGCCGGTCGGCACGGCGAAGGACTCAATGCCCGTCCGGAAAGCAATTTCCGCGACCATGCCGTCCAGATCCATTCCGGTCACAGCCGGAACCGGCGTTCCCAACAGCACGATAAAGCGAGGCTTCAGCGCCTGGGCGGCCTCGGTCACGCCCGCAATCAGCGGTTCGTCCTGCCCCAGCACCGCGTCCATCTGCAAAAGCGAGGAGCTGTAGATCATCTGCCCGCCCTGCATCAATCGCGGCTCGTCAAAAGCCGCATAGTTTTCACAGCATCCGGCCGCATCGTGAAAAATCACCATGCCGCCCAGTTCAAACAGCACCGAAGCCGCGCCGCCCAGATCGGGCGTCAGATTCGGCACGGTCAATCGCAAATTCTTCACAGCCCGAAACACCCCGCTCCGCAATGGCGCATATCGCCCAGCGCCTTTTCCTGCCTGCACGCCGCCGTCAGCTCGCGCGCCGTCCGCTCCAGACCGCCCAGCCCGAACCGGCTTGAAAACGTCAGTCCCAGCGCATAATGCGTGCTGTCCGAAACCCAGGCGGCATAATCACCCGCGCAGACTGCCTCGCTGTTACGATAGCGTTCCCTGTCAAAGGCACATTCCGGCGCATCGCTGCTGCTCACCGAAACGCCTGCCTGTACCAAAACGCGCGTCATGTCCTCGCTCAGCCCGGAAGCAAAGAGATGCTCCACCGGCACGCCGCCTTGACAGAGGGCCAGCGTAAGGATATCGCTTCTTCGCGCGTAGCCGTCATCCAGCCGCAGAGGTCGATTTCCCAGTTCTGCTTTAAGCTGCCTGAGCGCCTCCAGGCAGCGCGCCCGACTCGGCGCCAAATCAGGAATCGGCAATTCCAGCGCCCGGCACACGTCCGCATACACCGCCTCGAGCGAAGCCTCGTCGCAGGCCGCGCACAGATCCACATAGGGAATGTCCAGCCGCGCCTGTGTCTCACGCGCCGCCATCAGCGCCGAGGGGTGCATCACCAGATTCAGCTGACTGCATCCCATGGTGCGAAACGTGTCAAAATCCGTGCAGCGGTAGGCATGGCGAATTTCAAAGCCGTGCGCGCGCAGATGGTCAAACAGCTCCTGTCCGTCCTCCGGCGGTGTAAAGCTGCCCAGCACATTGACCGCGCGCTCCTCGCTCTCCCGTTCAAAAACAGAGGCCAGCAACTTATGCATCCGCACGATGGGCGGCAAGCCGCTCTTTCGGTTGATCGGATCCATGCGCGCGTCCAGAAAGACCGTTTCCGGGTGGCGGGCGCGCAGTTCCTCAAAAAAGACCTCGCGGTCCAGCGCGACAAAATCGGCAATGCAGCTGGTGACGATAAACAACGCGCGCGGCTTATAGCGCTCAAACACCCTTTCGGCCGCCTCAACAATGCGCTCCTCCAGGCCGCCGGCGATCACATCGCTCTCAGGCACATTGAGCGTGCTAAAGCGCGCGCTCATCCCCTGAGCCGCTGCCGAAAGCAAAATAATACGCGAGCAGCCCTCCGGCGAAACGAACAGCGCATGGCTTTCGGGCAGCAGGCGCAGTATATGCGCCAGATTCCAGCTGCTCTGCGCCGGGGAAAAATAGCGAAGGCAAGTGCTCATAGGTCTTCTCCTCAAATGTGTTGATCAGGCGTCGTCCGAAAGCGCCAGCATACGCCGGGCCAGCGCCCTGTAAAGCTGCGCCTCTTCAGACTGCGGGAAGGCGCGTACCGTCGTCTGTTCCATCGCCTCAGCCTGCGCAATCACCTCGCTGCGTGGCATCACACCAACCACCTCAATCTGGTTTTCCGCCGCCAGCTCGGCCACCAGCTCACCTTCGTTTTTGACGTTGCGGCTGTTTTGAATCAGCCCGGTCAAGCGCGCATAGCCCCTGTTTTTAAAGCGATCCAACGCCAGAGCAATATTGGCCGCCGCATAAAGCGACATTTTCTCGCCTGACGTTACGATAAAGACGTTTTTGGCATATTCCGCGCGCATGGGCATGGCAAAACCGCCGCACACCACGTCGCCCAACACATCGTAAAGAATCACATCGGGGCGATAAACCGCCTCCATGTCCTTCTGCTTGAGATAATCAAAGGCCGTCACAATGCCGCGTCCCGCGCACCCCGTTCCCGGCACCGGCCCGCCGCATTCCACGCAGTACACGCCGTCCGCGCCCTCGCGCACAATCTCGGCAAGCGGCACATCGCCGCCCTCGCGCAGCCGATCCAATACCACCGGACAGCCGACCGCACCGTGCAAAAAGGTCGAATCGGCCTTGGGATCGCAGCCAATCTGCATCACCCGCAGCCCGTCCGCCGCCATCGCCGCCGCCACATTGGCCGTCGTGGTGGATTTGCCGATGCCGCCTTTTCCGTAAATCGCAATCTTTTTCATCGCTTTTCATCCTCGTCAGTTAAAAAACACCGCAACCTCCTGACGGAAGCCACGGTGCGACAAACCAACGCCCCTTCATCGGGCGCTTTCAATCAGCACAGTCCGCATGCTTTCCCCTCAAGGCCAGGGCCTTTTGGCGTCAGGAAACGTTCATCTGCTTTAATATTAAACACTTTCAGGCGCGCTGAAACACCCTAAGGCAAATTTTCAAGCGCAGACCACTTTGTAAGTATAACCGGATTTTCAGGCTCTGTCAAGAGATAAGCGTTCTCTTCCAGCCTTTGTGTTTATCTTCTGTTCTCCATCCAGACGCGGGCCATGCGCACATCGCTGACCAGCGCGCCGTCGGCATGCATTTTCTCCAGCCGATCGAGCGATTCGGGCGTGCCGTCCATGCCCTTCTCCTCGGTAAAGCACATAATAAAGACCTGATCGGCCCCGGCAGCGTGAACCTCGTCCGGCGAGATCTCGTCAAGCCAGTTTTCCCAAAGGCGAATAATGCCCGCGCCGTTTTCAATAAATTCGGGATACATATCCTTCTCCTGCATAAAGGCCAGAAGCCTTTCCTTGGGCATAAAGGCCGATACTGCGCGCAGCATCTCAATCGATTCCACGCCCAGAATCAAACGCTCCCTGTACGCCTTAAAGCGCTCAATCAGCTCGGAATAGGGCGTATACTCCTTGACATGCAATAAAATAGGCGTTTTCTCGTCATAGCGCTGCATCAGCTCATCCAGCGTTATCACCTGGCGGCCCACCCTTTCCAGGCAGGCGCGCATCTGTGCAAGCGTCATCTCGTCAATTCGCCGCTGGTCGGCCGTCAGCCGCTCGGCTGTATTGTCGTGATAAATGACATACTGCCCGTCTCCGGTGCGCCGCACGTCGCATTCGACGGCGTAAATCCCCGGCTGCGCACTGTATTTCAGGCTTTCGACGGAATTTTCCGGACACCCGGGCGTTTCGTTTCGATGCGCAATGATCTTCATGACCTGTTCCTCCTGCTTTTTCACTGGAAAGTTCACGGCTATTGTATCACGCTGGAAAGCCCATGTCAAATGCCCTTTTATGCGACATTTTTCTTGCCATTCTTCACTTTTTGATGTATAATAAAGTGTCACTTTGTTCTTATTGCTTTTGACGAAACGGAGGTGCCGTCATGCCGACCATCGATCATCCCGCCGCCCGCGAAGAACTCGACCACCTGACTCAAACGCTGGAGATTGTCAAAATTCAGCAGGCCATCAGCGCCGAAGAGCTGGCCATTGCTCAGAAAAACCTGCTTGATACCTATCGCTTTGAGCGCGACAACATGGATTTATTGGGCGTTCGCCAGGTCTTATTCGACCGTTCCGAGCAGAACGTGCGCAACATGGCTTCAGCACGCCTGCACCCCTATTTTACACGCGTCAATTTTACCGAAGAGAACGGCACGCGCCAGATTTACTACATCGGCAAGCATTCGGTCTTCAAGCCCGACGACGTGGAGCCGGTGGTCATCGACTGGCGCTCTCCCATCGCCAATTTGTACTACTCAGGCCAGGTCGGGCAGATGCACTACACCGCCCCGGACGGCGAAGTACGCGGCGAACTGACCCTCAAGCGGCAGTTCGGCATTGAAAACGGCGAGCTAATCAGCATATTCGATACCGACGTGGTGTCTCCGGATGCCTATCTACAATCGGTGCTGGGTGCCACCACCGGCGAACGTCTGCGCGACATCGTGACCTCGATTCAGGCCGAGCAGAACATCGTCATTCGCCACCCGCACAACGTGACGCTGGTCGTGCAGGGCGTCGCCGGATCGGGCAAAACCACCATCGCGCTGCACCGCATCGCCTATCTGCTTTACACGCTTCAGGATTCGCTGCGCCCCGAGCATGTGCTTATCCTCGCACCCAACCCGCTCTTTCTGAATTTCATTGCCGGCGTTCTGCCCGATTTGGGCGTCGAAAAGGTGCGCCAGACCACCTTTTCACGCTTTGTGGGCGATCGGCTAGACAAGCTCCTGCCGCGCGTCAACACGGCGGATCTGACCGACAAAATCCTGGCCATGCCGCCCGAGGAACGCGACGGCTTCATCGATATGATGCACTTTAAAGGATCGCTAGCCTTCGCGCAGCGTCTGGAGGCGTGGCTGGATCGCTTTGAAGCCTCACTGCCGCCGCGGGAGACTCTGCGCTTTGGCCCGGTAACGCTCTTTACGCCGGAAGAGGCGTTTGCCTTTATCGTCGAAGCCGAAAAGCCCTTTCCCTTCGCCGTGCGCATTGACCGCTTTAAAAAGGAACTGACGCAGCGCGCCCGGGATGCCGCGCGGAAGGTATGTGCCTGGCTGGAAAACGAAACCAAACGCCGCGCCGATGCGCTGCACACGCTGCCGGACAGCCCGGAACGCCGCGAACGGCTCTATAAGCTCTATCAAAGCCGCGATCAGCGCCTGAAGGAAACCGACGAGCGCGTCAAACCGCTGGTGGAAAGCGTTATGAAGGGCTTTCCCTCGCTCAAGCCGCTGGAATTGTACCGCGCCTTTTTAACCGACCTGATGTCCGAAGAGGAGCCTGACTCGCCCGCCTTTGATGCCGCCGAATACACGCTGGCACGCCTCGGCAGCAAAATTGACTCGGAGGACGTCGCCCCGCTAGCGCTCATCGCCCTGCGCGCTCACCCGATCGACCGGCTGGATATTCGCCATGTCGTCATTGATGAAGCGCAGGATTTCAGCCCCATGGAGTTTCTGCTGCTGCGCCGCATGACACAAAACGCCCCCATGACCGTGGTCGGCGATCTGATGCAGGGCATTCGCTCCTGGCGCGGCATGACCGACTGGCGCGTTCTTACCGAGGAGCTGCTAGGCGGCAAGGCGGTCACGCACGCGCTGGTCACCAGCTACCGAAACACCATCGAGGTCATGAGCACGGCCCTGCGCGTGGCTGAAAAGCGCCCTGTTCCCGGGCAGACCGAGGTCAAGCCCGTACTGCGTCACGGCCCCGAACCGAATCTGATCGCCTTTACTCAAAGCACCGATCAAATCGCCCGCATCGAGCAGCTCATCCGCGAATGGACGGCGCATGGACTGTCTACCATCGCCGTGATCGACCGCACCGACGCGCAGCTCAAAACGCTCTCCAAGGCGCTCAGCCCCGATCTGAACGCGCAGATTCTGGACATCAACGCCGATGAATACCCTGGCGGCGTGCTGCTAGCCCGTGCCGGAGACATCAAAGGCTTCGAGTTTGACGGCGTTATCATCGCCAACGCCAGCGCCAAACGTTTCCCCGACAGCGAACTGGATGCCCGGCTGCTCTATGTCTGCCTGACTCGCCCGCTACACCGGCTGGCCTGCCTCTATGAAAAGACGCTCACGCCGCTGCTGGCCCCAGAAACGCAAAATTAGACTAAAGTCTATTCTTTGGTATTATTTCTGAATGAACCTTGATCCACTCGCCCAATCGCGCCTCTTTTAATAAAGCTTTGGCCGCCGTCCCGGGACGTTTTCTGCCGGGACGGCGGCCTTTCCTTTAAAATAGACTATGGTCCAATATTTTCTTGAGTAATAAGCCAGCAGGCCAAAACGCAGCACCAGCAGCACGCACAGCGTCACATAGACTGTGCGGAAAGCCACCTGATCGACATAGGCCAGAACCATCACGGCGACGGCCAATAGCCCCATCACCAGGTTCAGCGCCTGCGCCCCGCTCTTGTCATAGAGAAAGCGACGCCGCTCATCGGCCTTGCGAAGGGCATCGTCCCGCAAAAGAATCTGATCGGAAAGAATCTTCTTTAAACGCCTTATGCGCCCCAGTGCCCCTCGCTCAAGCCGCTGGAATTGTACCGCGCCTTTTTAACCGACCTGATGTCCGAAGAGGAGCCTGACTCGCCCGCCTTTGATGCCGCCGAATACACGCTGGCACGCCTCGGCAGCAAAATTGACTCGGAGGACGTCGCCCCGCTAGCGCTCATCGCCCTGCGCGCTCACCCGATCGACCGGCTGGATATTCGCCATGTCGTCATTGATGAAGCGCAGGATTTCAGCCCCATGGAGTTTCTGCTGCTGCGCCGCATGACACAAAACGCCCCCATGACCGTGGTCGGCGATCTGATGCAGGGCATTCGCTCCTGGCGCGGCATGACCGACTGGCGCGTTCTTACCGAGGAGCTGCTAGGCGGCAAGGCGGTCACGCACGCGCTGGTCACCAGCTACCGAAACACCATCGAGGTCATGAGCACGGCCCTGCGCGTGGCTGAAAAGCGCCCTGTTCCCGGGCAGACCGAGGTCAAGCCCGTACTGCGTCACGGCCCCGAACCGAATCTGATCGCCTTTACTCAAAGCACCGATCAAATCGCCCGCATCGAGCAGCTCATCCGCGAATGGACGGCGCATGGACTGTCTACCATCGCCGTGATCGACCGCACCGACGCGCAGCTCAAAACGCTCTCCAAGGCGCTCAGCCCCGATCTGAACGCGCAGATTCTGGACATCAACGCCGATGAATACCCTGGCGGCGTGCTGCTAGCCCGTGCCGGAGACATCAAAGGCTTCGAGTTTGACGGCGTTATCATCGCCAACGCCAGCGCCAAACGTTTCCCCGACAGCGAACTGGATGCCCGGCTGCTCTATGTCTGCCTGACTCGCCCGCTACACCGGCTGGCCTGCCTCTATGAAAAGACGCTCACGCCGCTGCTGGCCCCAGAAACGCAAAATTAGACTAAAGTCTATTCTTTGGTATTATTTCTGAATGAACCTTGATCCACTCGCCCAATCGCGCCTCTTTTAATAAAGCTTTGGCCGCCGTCCCGGGACGTTTTCTGCCGGGACGGCGGCCTTTCCTTTAAAATAGACTATGGTCCAATATTTTCTTGAGTAATAAGCCAGCAGGCCAAAACGCAGCACCAGCAGCACGCACAGCGTCACATAGACTGTGCGGAAAGCCACCTGATCGACATAGGCCAGAACCATCACGGCGACGGCCAATAGCCCCATCACCAGGTTCAGCGCCTGCGCCCCGCTCTTGTCATAGAGAAAGCGACGCCGCTCATCGGCCTTGCGAAGGGCATCGTCCCGCAAAAGAATCTGATCGGAAAGAATCTTCTTTAAACGCCTTATGCGCCCCAGTGCCGCCAGCATACTACCAAAGAGCAATAGCGACGAAATGGTCCGGGCTGTTTTGCACATTGTTCGGGAATCCAGGAGCACGCCGCGGTTGCTCAGTTCCCCCATAATCACCATGACGGCCAATAGCCCGCCGATGAGGCCGTAGCAAATCAAAATCTGACGCCCGAATCGCTTTTTGTGGTTTTCCATGGCAATTCCACCTCCGTCAAATCAAAGACCGATTCAATGCTTTCCCCGAAATATCGGGCAATCTTATAGGCCAGCGGCAGCGAGGCGATGTACTTGCCCGTCTCGATGGACGTAATCGTCTGCCGCGTCGTTCCCACGGCGGCCGCCAGCTCCTCCTGGGACAGATGCCGCGCCGCACGCAGTTCCCTGATTCGCGTGTGCATAGCGCCTCCCGCCTTCGCCAAGTTCACTTTGCATTTTTACATACCATGCCGTTCGTCCATGTCAAGCACGCTTTGCAAAAAGTGCTAAAATGTACCAAAGTTTGTTTCTTGAATCCCAAAACAAAAAAAACAGACCGAAGCAACGGCATAGTGCAAACTTCGGTCTGTTTCGTGTTTTCAGGCGTCCGCCTCGGCAAATTCGATGTGATTTTCGCCCATCGCCGCCACGCGTGCCAGCGAGATGACCTTATAGCCCTTCTCGTCGAGCAGCTTGCGGCCGGGCTGGAAGGCCTTTTCGATGACAATGCCAATAGCCGCCACCTGCGCGCTGGCGGCTTCAATCAGGCGAGCCGCACCGCAGGCCGCTTCGCCGCGCGCCAGGAAATCATCAATCAGAAGCACGCGCTCCCCCGGACGAACGTACTTGGGGCGCAGCGTCAGCTGATAGGAGGAATTCTTTGTAAAGGAAAAGACTTCGGTCTGCATCACATCGTCCTTCAGGATGCGCGAAGACGATTTTTTCAGAATCACCAGCGGCACGCCCAGCGCGATGGCGGTCATCTGAGCCGGCGCAATGCCCGAGCTTTCAATCGTCACGACGCGATCAATCTTCAGCGACTGCACGGCCTCGGCAAACGCGCGCCCCACCTCGCTCATCAGCGCCGTATCCACCTGGTTGTTCAAAAAGGAATCTACCAGCAGCACATCGCTGTTCAGGGCAACGCCGTCCCGCAGTACTCTCTCTTCAAGCAGCTTCACGTTGTTATCCTCCTTCGGTACCTTGCCAGACTTCAGTCTGTTTTCCCTTTTCAGGCGAACGGAACGCCTTCCGGCCGGAACGCCGCTCCTTCGCAATTGATGCCATATTCCTATCATATCACGTTCCGGCAAAAATATCAACGCCGCAATCGCGAACAATTCCCCCGTTTATCAGATTTAATATACGGACGCTTGACAGTATCCAGCGACAATTCTATAATGAGCTTTAACCTACCAAACAAGGAGGAATGTCTTATGTCTCACCAAAGCACGCGCCGTCTGGTCTATCAGAGCCTGATCGCCGCCCTGATTGCGCTGTGTACGGCCTTTATTAAACTGCCCGTCTCGATTACAAACGGCTATATTCACTTAGGCGACGGCGCGATCTTCCTGGCGGCGGCGCTGCTGGGCCCCAGCGGATGCGCGGCGGCGGCTGTGGGCTCGGCGCTGGCCGATATGCTCTTTGGCTATTATACCTACATTCTGCCGACCTTCCTCATCAAGGGCCTCATGGGCCTCATCGCCGGGCTACTGCTGGGCAAAAAGCCGAAGGTTTCCCTGCGCTCTGCCTGCGTCTATGCGCTGTGCGAGCTGATTATGGTCGTCGGCTATTTTCTCTTTGAACTGTGCCTCTATGGCGCGGGCGCTGCCATCGGAGCGGTCATTCCCAATCTGATTCAGGGAATTTCGGGCATCGTCATCGGCTGCATTCTGGTCAAAGCCACTGACAAACTCCCTGCCATCTAAAAAACGCATAAAAACAGGCCTTTGTCTCACAATAAGAGACGG
>CAYOTH010000035.1:0-10240 GCA_964406835.1 uncultured Oscillospiraceae bacterium | reverse complement strand
TCTGGTGCTCTCCTTCCTGTGCGACGCCTACGACGAGGAGCAGCTTGAGGGCGGCGACAGCCGCGTCGTGCTGCATCTGCATCCGGCGCTGGCTCCCTTCAAGGCCGCCGTCATGCCGCTTCAGAAAAACAAGCTGGGCGACAAGGCGCGCGAGGTCTACGCCATGCTGGCCAGGCACTTCATGGTGGACTACGATGAAACCGGCTCCATCGGCAAGCGCTATCGCCGCCAGGACGAGATCGGCACGCCGTTCTGCATCTGCGTGGACTTTGATACCGAAACCACTGGCAACGTCACCGTCCGCAACCGCGATACCATGCAGCAGGATGTGGTCGCCATCGATCAGCTGGCCGCCTACATCGAAGAGCGCATCGATTTCTAAAAAAGCATTTTTTAAAACCGGTTCCCTTTCGCGGGAGCCGGTTCTTTTGTTAGTTTAAAAAGCATTATCCCAAGTCATGCCGCCCTATCGTCAATAAGGATAGCATTAGACCAAAGATATGCCCTTATCGGAGCAAGCGTCAAACGCTTCCTTCATCAACCTCATCAGCCCATTTCAGATTTCCGTACAAAATCGAAATTTTAAGCGTCCAAAGCCTGCCTCTTCAAGTCTTTCGCCCTCATCGATTAAGCGTCAAAATATGACAGCAGGCGGCTTCCCCTTCCCTTTTAAGAGAGGAGAAGCCGCCTGTTTCTTCATTATAAGATCAGCTTATTCCACGTCAATTTCCACAGCCTGATGGCAATTGACGCAGGGAATCACAAAACGCAGACGTCCCTTCTGCTGCGTGAAGGCCAGCTCGTCCTGCGCCGGCACAAGCTTGACGCGCGTCACCGTGTCGGGCATATCGATATCGACCGCCACCTGATACACCGGCATGATGTCCTCGATCACCGAGGCGCGGCCACGCTGTATCGGGCTGGCATAAGCCGCGTGGAAAACATAGCGGTTCTGCTCGCTCTGGCGAGTCAAACGCGTGCGGCCCATGCTGGGCAACGTGACAGTGTAGGTGGGCGTGTAAACCAGCTTCAGCGCGCCGATCAGGGCCTCGCGGAAGAGCTGCGCACCATCGTGCTTGTACTGGCCGCACAGCGCATGAGCCAGATAAACCACATTGCCCTTGCGCACAGCCGCCGGATGCGCCGCAGCCTCATCGCGATAGGGCGTGTTCATATGCGAGCAATAGCGGCCCCAGGTGCGGTCAAACCACGGCTCATACACCTGCGCCAGCACCTCGCCGTCGGTCACACGCGTGCGCTCAGCGGCGCGATAGCACAAAAACGGCGCATTGCCAAAGGGCAGGCTGATCGCCTCGCCGGGGCAGAAGTAATCCTGCCGGTATTCCGCCGCACCCAGATACTCCGCGCCCACGTCGAGCTGGAAACGTCCGTCCCGAACGGCGCTTGTACCGCTGAGCAGCAGCGCACCGCCCCGAGCTGCAAAGGCGCGCAGACGCTCAGCCTCGACGTCGTCCAACTGCACACTGTCGGGCAGGATCAGCGCCTTGAAGTGGGAAAGCTCATCGCCGTGCATGACCACTTCGAAGTCGATATGGCTTTCGAGCAGCATGGCGTGAAGGCCCTCGTCGCTCTCTTCGTTGCCGCACAGATACACGCCCAGCGTCGCGGTGGATTCAGCCGGATAGGCCCACGGCTCGACGGCCTCCAGCGCGCGATAGGCCCGGCCAATGACGCGATAGGTTTCCATATCCATGCAGCCGTTGGGCGGCATCTGATCGCCCACGCTGCACTTGGCGCCGTACATGGACATCACCAGCGCCTCGTATTTGAGGGCGTCGGGGTTTTTATAGCCGCCGAACTCCCCCCAGCTGGTGTGGAATTTGCCGGTCATGCCCAGATAATCCTTGGGATAGCGGCTCATAAAGCTGGCGCGCGCCGGCATTTTGTTGTAGCCGCCCCAGGTTGTGGGCAAATCTTCCATTTCATAGTGAGTCTGTCCCGCATGATATTCGGGGCGATAGATCTCCGCGCCGCCGCTGTTAAAGAAAATCGTCGCATCCGGATGTTTCTCGTGAAGAATATCCGTGCAGTTCTTCATAAAGCGCAGATGAGAGCGGCGGTAATATTCCTGCGCGTCGGCCTCGTTGTCCGGATTCAGCCCCTCGGCCTTCATGCCGGCCAGACAACGCTCGCAATAGCAGGCTCTGTTGAGATAGACGATATCATAAAACAGGCCGTCCACAACCGGATAGCGATCGCACACCTCGCGCGTCAGATCGTAAATATGCTGCGCGTAATCGCCGCTCAGGCACAGATGATCCCAGGTGCAGGTCGGGCGCGGGTCATCCGGCCCGGCTTCAGGATCCGAACCATTATCACGCTTAACGCCGTTTTTATCGCGCATACACCAGTCGGGATGCGTTTCGGCATCCAGCACCGACCAGCCGGCCGTGATATAAATGGGCGCGTCCACGCCGATTTCATGCGCCGCCTCGACCATGGCGCCGGTCATGTCGAAGCCGGGCGTCATCGTGGGGTGCTGCGTGCCGACCTTCGTGGGAAAATAGCAATAGCCGTGATGGCACTTGGCAAAGACGGTGATTGAATTAACATTTCCTTCCTTGAGCGCCTGCTGAAACTGCTCCTTGTCAAAGCGGCTGCCGACGCCGGGAATATACGGAGACGTATGAAAATCCAAATGAACCTGTCGTGCGGGCATTTTTCGCATAGTTTTTCATCCTCCTGAGCGTATCTTGAGGCTCCGACTTTATCATACCATATCGCCGCGCCGGGAGCAAGAAATATTTTATCCCAAGCCTTCAAAGACTCCCCCTGATCAGACCACTTCCGCGCTTGTTTTTTAAGCTGGTTTGTGCTATCATGGAATTATCTATGAGGAAAGGCGGAACGCGCGTGATCTTATCGGTGGTTATTCCCAGTTATAATGTCGAAGAATATCTTAATCAGACGCTGGAAAGCCTGTGCCGCCCCGACGCGCGCGGCCGGCTGGAGGCGCTCGTCATCAACGACGGCTCGACCGACGGCACACGGAAAATCGCCTTGGACTGGGTCCAGCGCGAGCCGGAGATCGTACGCCTGATCGACAAGGAAAACGGCGGTCATGGTTCGGCCGTCAATGCGGGCGTTCAGGCCGCCTACGGAAAATATCTGCGCATCGTCGATGGGGACGACTGGCTCGAAGCCGCCTCCTTACCTGCCCTTTTGGATGCACTGGAGCAGGCTCAGGCCGATCTCGTCGTCGATCAGAAATTCGAAAACAACCAGGAAACCGGCGCGCAAGCGCGTTTTCCGCTACCCTCTTCTCTCCCCTTTTACGAAACGCGGCCATTTTTTGACTATGTCGGCGAGGACATGACCGAGTACTACATGCTGCATACGCTGAATGTGCGCCTCGATCACTTGCGTGCGCTGGGCGTGCAGCTGCTTGAGCACACGTTCTATGTGGATTTTGAGTACATCCTCAAAGTCACCAGCCGCGCCCAAACGATTGAATTTCTGCCGCTTGACGTCTATCACTACCGCGTTGGCAATGCGGCGCAATCGGTTGCCCCGATCAATTACGTCAAAAGAAGCGATCAGCACCGGCGCGTGCTCGAAGAGTGCCTGCGCTTTCGCCAGGAGAATGCCTGGCCCCCGGAGGCCCAAGCCTATGTCACGCGGCGCTGCGCGCTGTTAATCAACACCCACCTAACCATTCACCTCATCTACGACCGGAAGCGCCGCCGCGGCCTTCAAAACGCACGCGCCTTCATGGCCGCCCTGAAGAGCAGCGATCCGGTGCTGTACGCCCTCGTCCTGCCCCGCTTCCGGCTGAAGCGGACGCTGCACATACTGGGCTTTACCGAGAAAACCATTGCAAGGCTGCGCCAGGCGCGCCGGAGGAAGAACGCATGAAAAAGGACATTCGCCGCGGGCTGTATCTGATTGTGATGAAGTTGTGCCTGTTTGCACTGCTGACGCTGACCTTTCTTTTGCTCATGGCCGTCAACAACCCGCAGATTATTCGCCCCAGCCGAACAGCCGCCATCACCGGCTCAGGCTTTATTGTGCTGCTGCTTTTGTTCATGCAGCTTTATCGCAGCTTTGACATACAGCGCGAGCAAAGCCGCCACATCATCTATTCGGCGCTTATTTCCTGCATCATCGCCGATATCGGCGCTTATTTCGAGCTATTGGTGATGAACTTCAACGAAGCCAACCGCTCCAGTCTGCTGCCTGAAACCAACGACCTGATCTGTCTGGGCATCGCGCTGGTGCTGCAATTGGTCTGGATCATGCTCTTTACGCGCTCGGCCAAGTTCGTCTATTACCGCATGACTGCGCCGCGCAAATGCTGCGTCATTGCCGGAAACGACGCCGAAAGCGTGCATCTGATATCCAAGCTGTCAGCCTACAAAAAGCGTTACCTGATCACCCGCGTACTGCGCGCCGACCAAAGCAACCTCAAGACGGCAATTGAAGGATACGACCATGTTTTCCTTTACGATCTGCCTCAGGCGCAGCGCACCGAATTGATCGAGCACTGCTACAAAATCGGCAAGCCCGTGCATTACGGCATGGAGTTGATCGATGTCATTGCACTGGGCGGGCAGCACGATATTCTTGACGACGCGCCCTTTATCGCCATTGACAAGTGCGCCCTGACGCTCGAGCAGCGCATCGCCAAGCGCACAATGGACATTCTCTTCTCCGCCGCCGCGCTGATTGTCGTCAGTCCCATCATGCTGATCTGCGCGCTGACCATTCGCCTTGAAGACGGCGGGCCGATCATCTTCCGGCAGAAGCGCGCCACGCGAGGCGGACGCATCTTCGAAATTTACAAATTCCGCACCATGCGCCCCAATGCACAGGCCGACAGATCGGCCACCGACGACGATGCGCGCATCACGAAAACCGGCGCTTTCCTCAGGCGCTATCGCCTCGACGAGCTGCCGCAGTTTGTCAACATCCTCAAGGGCGACATGAGCGTAGTGGGCCCGCGCCCGGAAATGCTCACCAACATCGAGCAGTACACGCACGATCTGCCCGAGTTTTCCTATCGCCTGCGCGTCAAGGCCGGTCTGACGGGCTATGCGCAGATTGCCGGCAAATACAACACCCTCCCCCGCGACAAGGTTCTGCTCGATCTGATGTACATCGAAAACTACAGCCTCTGGGAGGACATCAAGCTGATCTTCAAGACGGTCACCGTCTTCTATAAAAAGAGCAGCACTGAGGGCTTCCAAAGCGAAGCGCCCGAATCTCCTGCCGAGCCGGAACACGCCGAGGCCGGGTGAGATCTTGCACACGCTCACCGCTCCTCTTGCATCTCACTCGTCAAGTAAATCCCACCAACGCCCCGTTCAGTTTTAGACTGAAGCGGAGCGTTGAGCGTCCGAAGTCGCCGCAGCATACGCGTCATCACCGTCATAAACACATCCTAAAAATCGAAGAGCCTCCCGGATTCCGTCTTCCTGGGCATTGCCCAATAGACGGAATACCAGCATTCCCGCCCATGAGGAATGTTTCATATTCCCCAATTTTTCCAGACGCCCCGGCCAGATTGTTTTTTCCTTAGTTCCAACGCGCCGTCATTTCGTTGCTTAATTGTTAATTATCACTTTCCCATCTAGACAAACGAGATCAAAGGTGCTATAATCTATAAACGTTGGTGATGCCAATGTAGCTCAGCTGGCAGAGCAGCGGTTTCGTAAACCGCAGGTCAAGGGTTCGAGTCCCTTCATTGGCTCCAGACAACGAGGTGTAGCGCAGTTTGGTAGCGCGTTTGGTTCGGGACCAAAAGGTCGCAGGTTCAAATCCTGTCACCTCGACCAAAAAACGGCCGGAAATCTTCGGATTTCCGGCTTTTTCTTATGCAATTTGCACAAAAGCGTGTCTTTGGTACCTTTTCTTTGCAACTATTTTGCAACCTTTCCGAATGTACAAAAAGGCCGCAAACACAATATATAGTCAATTTGCAATTTCCAACCACTACATATTGCATTTTTCTCCAAGTGACCTTTTGGCTCCGTAACAAATGATCGTGACCACATTTCCAAGTGGTCAAACGAAAAAATCGGCCATGGCGCATTGTGCGTCATGGCCTTCATTGTATCAGTCAGAACCTTCCCGCCCACGGCAGGCTGGCATCCACAGCCGGTTTCCTCGATCTCTTTTCCTTCGCGCTCTTGGCCTTGGCCAGTACACCCTTGGCTTCCCGCTTCCGGCGGAATACTTCCTCCATATCCACGCTGGATTTTTTCATCATCTCGGAATTGAGGTGCGTGTAGATATTGGCCGTGGTCTGGTAATCCGTGTGCCCCAGAATCTTCATGGCAATCAGCGGTTCCACACCTGCCTCGAACAGCAGCGTACAAGGCGTTATCCATCAAGGAATTTACGAAGGCCGCAGAGATTTATGACAGCGGTCACGCAGGCATTTATGAGATGTGCAAGGATGACTATCCTCTGATTTTGGAGGAACTGAGAAAGGTCCGTTTCGATAATTTGCTGGATGTCGGCTGCGGTACAGGACCGATGATTGAACTTTTGACACAGGAATACCCGGACAAACATTTTACGGGATTAGATCTGACGCCAAAGATGATAGAGACCGCAAATGAAAAGCACTTGCCGAATGCCGCATTTATTGTCGGTGACAGCGAAAATTTGCCATTTGAAGATTCAAGCTTTGATGCAGTCATCTGCGCCAACAGCTTTCACCACTATCCGAATCCGCAGAGGTTCTTTAACGGTGTGGCGAGAGTACTTCGACCAGAGGGTGTTTTGATCCTGCGTGACTATACTTCTTCCGGGTTTATGGTGTGGTTGATGAATCATATTGAAATGCCGATTGCGAATCTCGCAGGACATGGGGATGTACGGTGTTATACAACGAAAAGAATCAGAGAATTTACTGAAACAGCGGGACTTACTGTTGTCAGACTGGAAAAGCAAAAGAAGTTCCGGCTTCATTTGGTGGCAAGGAAGCAGGCATGAAAGAAAAATACACAATTGAACAGGACGACTTCGTAGGTTACTGGCATCCGGTGGGTCGTACTGCGACTGCGGATACAAGAAAAGGAGAGGGTGACGATGAAATTCGATGAAATGGGTCTCGATGACGGAAAGGTCTTGTTTCTACTACCGGGAACTGCCTGCGATTATCAAACGAATTTTTGGCTCTGTGCTGGACAGACTGGCGGAAAAATATTATCTGGTCTGTGTGAACTACGATGGGTTTGACGGCAGTGATCTTATTTTCCCCGATATGCTTACAGTGACCGAAAAGATCGAGCAATACATCAAGGAACGCTTTGATGGCAGGATCGACGGTGCCATCGGCTCATCCCTTGGCAGCAGCTTTGTCGGGCAGCTGATCCAACGACAGAACGTGCATTTGGAACATGGCATTTTCGGCAGCCCGGATCTCGACCAAAGCGGGCATATCAGTGCATGGCTTCAGTCGAAGCTGGTGGTGCCGCTTCTGACCGGTTTTACACGCGGAGAAAAGAAGAGAGCCAAGACGCGAGAAAAAATCAAAAACTTCTTTGAGATGAGCGATGAGACTGCGGACAAATTTATGGCCTGTTTTGAGAAATTCTCTCCGGAGTCGATCAAAAATAAGTATTACACCGATCTGCTCACCTGGCTTCAGGATGACATCGATGTGGAACATACAAAGGTACACTTCATCTATGCGAACAAAATGGGTGAGAAGTATCTGAAGCGGTACAAGAAGCATTTCCGCAATCCGTGAATTTGACATGCAGCATGAGCAATGGCTGTTCGGTGAAGAAAAGTACGCCATTCCAGTGCTGAAGGCAATCGACGAGTTCATGGAAACGCCGGTGTAATAAGAGCAGGAAAGCGAATGGGAAAGGACTATTGAGGCAATGACGGCGAAACAGATTATGAGAAAAAACCTTTATCAAGGAAGAGATGGACAGGCAGTATCCCAAAGTACAGAGCGATGAACTGTGGGAGCAGGCAACAAAAAAGCTGGATGAAATCCTGGACAAGTATGCCGATTTGCCAAAGGGTGTCCACACCCACACGGATGTCTACATTTTCCCAGCGGCGGCACTCTATCTGACAGCAAGGGAGGTCATCGGAGCGGATAGAGCTTATAAGCTCATCGAAGACGCTGCAATCCGAAACTCATCTGCTGCCGGAAAGAAGTTGGCAAAGCTCATGAGGATTCCGGGAATGGCAAGTCTGTTTGTGAAGATATGGGACCCGATGACGAAGAGAATGTTTGGGGCAGGTAACGGCTTTACCAATCGCTTTTACCCAAAGAAAAAGGGCGAATACCGCATAGATATCCTCTCCTGCCCTTATTGCATGTATTTCACGGAACTTGGCTGTCAGGAACTGACGAAGATCTTCTGTGATAATGACGAGCGGATCTCCAGAAATCTTCCGGGACTTGTTTTCCGGAGGACAGGCACGCTTGGCAAGGGCGCGGACTGCTGTGATTTCTATCTGAAGAGGCTTTAACCGGGATGAGGAGTGTACGATGTTCTGGGATATAAGTGGAGGCAGAAAATGATCGTTACAATATGTTTGGCCGCCATCATGATGGCGGGGCTGTTTTTGATGCTCTGGTCTGCCGTGGGATTTATTCAGGACACACGGTCTTTCGGCTCGGCACCGAAAGCGGTGTTGGATACAATTCAGCCAAAATCCCCACGTTTTAAAGGACAGCATACGGTCGGCTGGCTGATGATGATATTCGCTATCGTATTGATGGGCGGGGCAGTCATCCTGGGTGCATATGATGGCATTCAGAACAGCTTTGGATTCTTGCATTTCTTCATGCGGTTTGTCGTGATGCTGATATTGCTGAAGACTTTTGATATTTTGTTCTTCGACTGGGTGTTGCTGTGTAATTCTAACTTCTATCCTCATTACTACCCAGAGGTTAAGAATGTATTAGGACCTCTTCTTTTCGGTTTTAACAAGAAATCGCATCTGATTCAGATTGTGCTAATGCTGGCTGGATCGTTCATCCTGGCGTGGATATGCACATTATTTGTGTAGAGAGTTGAAAAGGTGAAATTCCCAGACGGCGGGAGGCTTGTGAAAGTGGACATAAGAAAGGGTCAGGAGAAGCGATGAAAGTTTTGCTTTATGGCGTTGGAGTGATTGGCGGGCAACTTTGCCATGCGCTCTGCGCCTGCGGGAATGAGGTCACAGTGGTTGCCCTGGGCACGTGGGCGCAGACATTGAGTGAAAGCGGCCTTCGCATTCACCATGTGATCCAGCGAAAAGATACGACGGATCATCCGTCTGTAATAAAGAGGCCAGTTGATACTCGCTATGACATCGTCTTTGCCGTCATGCAGTATCGTCAAATGGAGGCGATCTTAGAAGATCTGGCTGCTGTCAATAGTCCGGTCGTCGTGCTGGTGGGCAATAATCTGTCAGTATCTGAGATGGAAAGCAGGATTCTTGCCGCATCCAAAACGCCCAAGAGCGTGCTCTTTGGCTTTGGCTCGACAGCAGGGACACGGGAGAACGGAAGGCTGACCACCGTGCATGTGGGCGACGGAAAGCTGACAATCGGAAAGGCGCATGCGGAGGTGTCAGACGACGAGAAAGCCCTGCTAAAGAGAGCGTTCAAGGGAGGCAGACTTTCCCTCTCCTGGTGCGACAATATGGACGCTTGGCTCAAATACCACGCTGCCTTTATCCTGCCGATCGTGTATCTGAGCTATACCACGGGTTGTGATTTGAAGAAATCAACAAAAAAGGATCGGAAACTGCTGCTTGACGCAGTGGGAGACGCCTATCATCTTTTGATGCTGCTGGGCTATCCTGTCCGTCCGGTGGGCGATGAAAAGGCGTTGGAACCGGGGCTGATACACAGGATGGTAGGGGAAAGCCGCTGCCGTATGATCCGACGGTAACTTTACATAGATGAGGCAATGACAGGATTCAAACAGTTGCCTGATCAAGAAAAGGAAATCCACAATCCAATGCGCGGCATGGCAGACGCCGGCTGATGCATGTCAGGTAGCGGGGTAAAAGCTCCACTGCCTCTCTCTGTCCCAAAACGCAAAAAATCCCACGACCCGGAGATTGTCCGAATCGTGGGAAAATGTCGTTGTTTAGTTATTGTGGATGCAATGAAGCAAAGGAGCCGTTACTTTTTGTTCAGACTATGGTGGAATACTTGCCCGACACCCAGCCAACCTGACCATTGACCACAACGGCATGCCCGCCGTTCTCAGCGGTGGCGATCCATTCAAAGGTCGCACCATTCTTCACGGAAGTA
>CAYOTH010000034.1:0-10327 GCA_964406835.1 uncultured Oscillospiraceae bacterium | reverse complement strand
GTTTCCTGAAGCAGCGAAAGAATGGACTGCGTGGTCATCGGGTCGAGCGCGCTGGTGGCCTCGTCGCAGAGCAGAACCTCGGGGTTGGAGGCCAGCGCCCGGGCAATGGCCACGCGCTGCTTCTGGCCGCCGGAAAGCTGGGTCGGATAGGCATTGGCTTTATGGGAAAGCCCGACGATTTCGAGCAGCTCTTCGACGCGCTTGTTGGCCTGCGCCTTGGGAACGCCGGCAATTTCCAGCGGATAGCGCACGTTGCGAGCTACGGTCTTTTGCATCAGCAGATTGAACTGCTGGAAGATCATGCTCACGCGCTTGCGCATGGCGCGCAGTTTCTTGTCGTTCATGGCCAGAATATCCTGGCCGTCGATGAGTATGCGCCCGTCAGTGGGGGTATCTAGGCGGTTCATGCAGCGAATCAGCGTCGATTTGCCCGCGCCGCTCATGCCGATGATGCCGTGAATGTCGCCCTTGCGAATGGAGAGGCTCACGTCATCCAGCGCCGCAACGGCGGAGGGGCCGCTGCCGTAAACCTTTTTGAGGTGCTCTATGCGGATCATGGGATTGTCCGACATATGCTGTCACTCCTTAAAACATATTCGTGCCTTTAAGTGTATCATACGCGCCGATAGGCCGTGCGGATGAAGCGGTTATTTTTGCGCAAATTCCGCTGAATTGCATAAAAAACAGGCGGAAAGCATATCCGCTTCCCGCCTGAATGACATTTGACTGGTTCGTCAAAAAACGGTGTCATCCCGGAATGTGGGAAACGGACACGCGGCACATGCACATCAGGCTATTCATCTGAGCAAACATGTTCTTCTTCATGACCCTTTCCCCTTTCCTTGAATTTGTATGCATTATAGCGCAACTCTCGGGCGCTGTCAAGTCTGTTTTTTTGTTGTTTACTGAGGATTAATGTTCGGGTTTTCTGTATTCCGTTTCGATTTCGCGGCCGAAAATCATCTTGAAGCCTTCGCGTCGCAGCGGAATGATGTGGTCGTTGGCGCGGGTGGGATGCACCCGGTTGGTCAGCAGCACGACATAATCGCCCGATACGGTGTCAATCCACAGGCTGGTGCCGGTAAAGCCGGTGTGGCCGATGATGTTGCCCTGAGGGCGTTGTCCGTAGGCGATCCAGCTCAGGCAGCGGTTTTCGCCCAGGTGCGCGGTCTGGTTGGCGTAGGCGCGCCTGAGCCAGTCCGCATCAAAGAGCGGATGGCAGCGGTCGGGGATGATCGCGGCGCAGAAGCGGCCCAGATCCTCCGACGTGGAGAAAACGCCGGCATGTCCGGCCACGCCGCCCAGCATTTCACAGGTTTCGTCATGCACGCGGCCCCGGCGCGGCAAATCGGTTCTAGGCCGAATCTCCGTGGCGGCAAAATGACGATCCTGTGGGGGCAGATAGCCAGTCGAGAGCATGTTCAGCGCATCGAAAATTTCGCGCGCAACCTGCTGATGCGGCTTGCCATAGGCCTGCTGGATGATTTCGCCCAGGAAAATAAAGGACAGATCGCTGTAGAGCACCTGAGAACCGCGCGGCTTGATCGGCTGAAGCGACAACAGCCCGTCTATGCGCTCCTGGCGCGTGGGGCCGAAGATGTCCGGCCACATATCGGGAATGAAGCCCGCCGTGTGCGTGAGCAGGTTCCACAGCGTGACCTCGCGCAGCGCCGGGTGCATCGGTCGGTCGAGCATATCGGGCATTTTGGTCTCCAGCGTCAGGCGGCCGGATTGCAGCAGAAGCATAATCGCCGGCCAGGTTCCAGTCAGTTTGCTCAGCGAGGCGATGTCAAAGCAGGTCTCTTTGCGCATGTCATCGCGTTCAGGAATCAGCTGCGCCGCGCCGTAGGCCTCGTGCAGCCAGATATCTCCGCGCTGGCCGGCCAGCAGCACCGCGCCGGGGATTTTTCCGCATTCGACATTTTGACGAACGATTTCAGCAAAATGCTTTACATTGGTCAGATCCATGGTGAACCTCCTTCACAGTCGAAAACATACGCCGGTATTCAAAGAGCAGGCTGCCGCTCTTAAAAGGCCTGTGATAGCAAGAGGAGGCGTCTTCTATGCGGAAGACGCCTCCGAATGGGAAAATCAGAAACGGCCGCCCATGGCCTTGAGAGTGTTGAGACTGTATTCGACGCAGGCCAGAGAATCGGTCTCGGGAGCGTTGTCCTGCTCGATGAAGACATATTCCACATCGCAGGCGTCGCAGGCGGGGATGATCGCGCCGAAGTTCAGGTTACCCTTGCCGATGGGGGCAATGGCATTGGCGCTGTTCAGCGTGCCGTTCATGTCCTTGATGTGGGAGGTCACCATGCGGCCCTTGAACTTGTTGAGCATGTCGATCGGGTTGGCGCCGCCGCGCTGCACCCAGAACAGATCCAGCTCGAAATAGAGGTTCTCGTCGCTGTTCTCGAGAAGGGTTTCCATGATGGTCTTGCCGGTCTCGGGCAGACGCTCGAACTCATAGGCATGGTTGTGGTACATCAGCTTCATGCCTTCCTTGGCGAGCTTGGCGCCGATGGCGCTGGCTTCCTGAGCAAAGCGGACGTAGCCCTCGGGCGTCTTGTATTCATTGGGCATACCCACGCCCAGATAGCGACAGCCGATGGTCTTCATATCGGCGACAAAGGCGTCGAAATCATCGCGCATGCGCTGATAAGAGGTGTGAATGGCGGGGCATTCCATGCCGCTCTCATCGAGCAGAGCGCGCAGCTCGGTGGGGGTAATGTCGCCGCTCTGGCCCGCCATCTGGCAGACGTTGTAGCCCATGGCCTTGAGCGCCTTCAGGCAGGCGAGCATGTCCTCTTTGTTCTGGCAATGATCGCGCACGGAATAAATCTGCAAACCAAACTGAAGCTTAGTCATTGTCTTATCCTCCTTGGCACGGCCCTATTAGAAGCGGCCGCCCAGCTTTTTGAGCGTATTCAGGCTGTAGAGCATGCAATCCAGCGAGCCATAATCCACGGCATTGTCCTGCTCGATCATGGCATACTTGACGCCGATGTCGTCGCACTTTTCCAAAATGGCGGCCCAGTTCATGTTGCCCTTGCCAATGGGGGCGATGATGCCCTTGTTGTCGCGGCAGGCGTTCATTTCCTTGAAGTGAACGACGTCCATGCGGCCGCGCACCTTCTCGATCCAGTCCAGCGGGTTGCCGCCGCCCATCTGCACCCAGAACAGATCCAGCTCGAACTGGACGGCCTCGGAGCAGTTCTCCATCAGCAGCTCCAAGCCGGTCTTGCCGGTGTCCTCAAAGCGCTGGAACTCGAAGGCGTGGTTGTGGTAGATGAAATGCATACCGTGATCGAGGAACTTCTCGGCCACCGCGCTGGCGCGCTTGGCAAACTCAATGTAGCCCGCGCTGCCTGCCGTGCGGAAATTGCCCGGCAGGCCGCCAATGCCCGGATAGGCGCAGTTCCACATCTTGTGCTCGGCGACGACTTTGTCGAAGTTTTCTTCCATCGCCTCAAAGCCGATGTGCGTGCAGGAGCAGGTCATGCCGGATTCGTCCAGCATATCGCGAATCTGCTCGGCGGTAATGGCGCTGCCGTGGCCGGAGAGCTGGCAGGTATTATAGCCCATCGCCTTGAGCACTTTGAGCGTCGTCAGCATATCGGCGGCGTTTTCGCAATGGTTGCGCACGGAATACAGCTGCGCGCCAATCTGGAAATTGGTCATAGTATTCGTCCTCCTTGAATGATGCTTGGTCTATTTTCAGCGAACCTTCGCGTGGGTTACAGCGTATAGTGAGCGCGCTCGCCGCCGATCAGCCGGGGGCGGGTCAGTGCGGCCGCCAGAGGCGCTTCGCCAATGGTTTTGACTGAGAGGCGAATCGGTATGGCGACACTCTTGAGATGCATGCCGATCAGCGTGCAGCCGATGTCCAGCGCCGCGTCGGCCTGAACGGCTTCCACCAGCACGGGCTTTTCCATCATGCGGTAGGCCGCCGAGGCACAGGAGCCGCCCGCCTTGGGCCACGGCACGGCGCAGACCTCGTCGAGGTTGTATTTTTCGGCCGTTTCGCGCTCGACAACCAGGGCGCGGTTGAGATGTTCGCAGCACTGGAAGGCCACGTCGATGCCCAGTGTGCGCGCTTCTTCAAGAACGGCGCTGGCCACGTCGTTGCCCAGTTCAGGCACGGAGGCCTTGCCGATTTTGCCGCCGGCAATTTCGCTGGTCGAGCAGCCGATCACCAGCAGGCGTACCGGCCGGGTATCGCTGCGCTCCATCGTAGCCAGCTCGCGCACAGCCGCACGCACGGCGTTAGAAATTTCCGTATTCATGCTTGTTTCCTCCTCAGGCGCGGTCCAGCGTCACAAAGCGGCCTTCCTCGCTGGAGCGGACGATGTTCAGCACCAGGCTGAGCGCCGGGAAAGCACTGCGCCCGTCAATCCAGAAGGGCTTGCCCTCAGCCAGGCAGCGGTAGTAGTCCTCAATCTGCGTGCTGTGGCCGGTTCCCCAATAGCCCTTGCCCACGGTCTTTTTGTCATCGCCCGCGTCAATGAGCTTGAGTTCTTCGTTTTCCACGGCATACAGCTTCGGTCCGAAGAGCTTGAGCATACCCTTTTCCATGTGGATGTTGACCTCGACGGGCGAGTCGATCACGTTGTTGTTGGTGGTGTGGATCACGGCGCGCTGGCCGCCTTCGTAGAGCGCTACGGCCATGGCGTTGTCTTCCACCTCGATCTGGCCTTCCAGCAGGCCGGTGAATACCGAGCCGCGCACCCGGTCGATCGGGCCGCCCAGGTAGCTTAGCAGGTCGAGCGTGTGGATGGACTGATTGATGAGCGAGCCGCAGCCCTCGGTCGCCTTCATGCCGCGCCAGCCGGAATTGTGGTAATAGGGAACCTCGCGATGCCAGCACACCGAGGCCGTCGCGCCCAGGAACGCGCCCATTTCGCCCGAAAGCATGATCGAGCGGGCATGCTGCACGGCCGGATTGTAGCGGTTCTGGAAGATGACGCCCAGCATTCCAGCGCCCGGCTTTTCGGAGGCGGCGATCATGGCGCGCGCATCCTCGATCGTCGTGGCCATGGGCTTTTCCGTCAGCACGTTTTTGCCCAGGCCCAGCGCTTCAATGGTCACCGGGGCGTGCATATAGTGCGGCAGGCAGACGTGAACCACATCGATTTCAGGCCGGGCAATGGCCTCGCGCCAGTCGGTATAGTTGGTCGCGCCGGTCGTTTGAGCGGCCTCCTGCGCACGCTCCTCGCGAATATCACATACGGCTCTGATTTCCACGCAATCCATATCCATCAGCGCGGCAATGTGAACTTTGCTGATGCCGCCGCAGCCAATGACGGCAACGCCGAATTTCTTCTGATTCATGTTTTTGTCCTCCTGTTTTTATTTGACGGGGGTCTGAGTGAAGGCATAGGCGGCAATGGAGACGGCCACAGCCAGATTCAGAGAATCAATGTCCTTCGTCTGCGGAATAAAGGTTCCCTGGCCAAGGGAAGCAAAGCGCGCCGGAAGCCCGGTTTGCTCATTGCCGAAGACCAGCGCATAGTGGGGATCGTGCTGCGCAGTCACCTCGCCCAGCGTTTTGGCCCCGTCCAGCATGAACGGATAGAGCGAATGATCGGGATAGAGTGCGCGGTAATCCTCGAAGGTATCGAAAACACGCACGTTCATCTTGTAAAACGCGCCCATGGAGGCGCGCAGCACATGCGGATCAAACGCATCCACGCACGGCCGGATGATGGCGATGTCCCTGAGCCCGAAGCCCAAGCAGGCTCGAAGTGCCGTGCCCAGATTGCCGCCGTCTGAAATCTGGCAAAGCACGACGTGCGGCCGGCTTTTGTCCAGCTCAGCGACGTATTTTTCAAAAACCAGTGCGGCAAAGCAGTTGTCCTTCTGCGATTCGCGGCGGATAACCCGGTCGGCAAATTCCTCGCGCACGCCCAGTGCCTGGCACTTTTCACGCAATAGCGCCACGCCTTCATTGCGCAGTCCGTCCGGATGCAGCAAAAGCCGCCTGACGCACTGCGGCCTGGCCTCAAGCAGATTGAGGCACGGAAACACGCCCAGCGCATAGCTGTAATCCAGTTTTCGCCCGTAGGGCTCCAGTTTAGGCAAGAACAGACCCTCCTGATTCAATGTCTTATCAAGTATATAGTATACAACGAAAAGCCAAACTTCGCAATCGTTTTCCTTGAAATAATCCCGCCGCAGCGGGCGAAATCTTTGAAGAAGGACGGTTTTTGGCGGCGGTTCGGCGAAAAGCGGCGGAATGCGCCCTTCTTTGACGGCCGGACGAGGAAAACTAAAATTGCGGCAAAGCCGTTGTCCTTTTTCGGACGGTGTGATACAATGAAAGCGCCGTTTCAAGGGCAAAGCCGAAATACTGCGCTTAAAGCGCTATAAAGGAGAGTCAAAGCATGTATCACGTTGCCAAACCGACACCCGAACAGCTGGCCTGGCAGGATATGGAGCTGGGCGTTATCATCCACTATTGCATGGACATTTACAATCCGTCCTTCAAGGGGCAGAAGAGCGCCGAGGTTCGCACCGCCATTCCGCCGGAAATCATCCGGCCCGGGAAGCTGGATGTGGAGCAGTGGGTGCGTTCTGCGGCGGAGCTGGGCGCCAAATATGCTGTGCTGGTCGCCAAGCATGGCACCGGCTTTGCGCTCTGGCCGACGGCTGAAAACGATTACTGCACGCGTTCCCTGGCCTGGAAAAACGGGCAGGGCGATATGTGCCGCGATTTTATCGAGGCCTGCAAAAAGTACGGCCTTCGCCCGGGCTTTTACTATTGCTTCCACTGCAACGGCTATTATGACATTGACGACGCGCTGATTAAGGATTATCGCGGCGAAAAATATCAGGATTACATTCGCCATGCGGAGGCTCAGGCCAAGGAGCTTTGGACGCAGTACGGCGAGCTGTTTGAAATCTGGTTTGACGGCGGTCTGGTTCCGCATGAGGAGGGCGGCCCCAACATCCGCCCGATGCTGGAAAAGTATCAGCCCAAGGCCATCTGCTTCCAGGGGCCGAAGGATTACGCCCACAACATCCGCTGGGTGGGCAATGAGGACGGTCTGGCTCCCGAAAACTGTTGGGCGACCACCAATGCCGGAGACGTCAACTTCGACGGAACCATTTCCAATGAGCAGGCCGGTATCGGCGATCCCAACGGCATTCATTACTGGCCGGCCGAAACCGATATGCCCAACCGCAATCACACCGCTTTTGGCGGCGGCTGGGGCTGGCAGGCCGGCGAGGAGGACAAGGTCTTTACGCCTGAGGAGCTGTTTGACTGCTATCTGCGCTCCGTTGGCCGAAATTCCAATCTGCTGCTGGGCATGGCCATTTCCACCGACGGCGATTTTCAGGATGAAGAGCAGTTCCGCGCCTTTGGCAAGCTCATCCGGGATACCTTTACGACGCCACTGGCGATCAGCACCGAGCCGCAGGCAGATAAGTATACTTTCAGCCTTGAAGAGAACCGGACGGCGCGCTATCTTGTGATTCGCGAGGACATTGCCGAGGGACAGCACATCCGCGAATTTGTGGTGGAGGCTGACGGGCGCGAGGTCTATCGCAGTCAGTGCGTGGGCCACAAGCGCATTGTTCCGCTTGCCAAATACGGCGCGGAGGGCGCGCACACAATCACCTTCCGCGTGAGTGAGGCGGCTGGCGAGGCGCGCTTGAGGGATGTGGCCGTCTATTAAGCGCTGCCCTCTTGAATAAGGAAGTTAAGGAGGCCTGATTGTCGTGACCTATTATCAGCTTGCCTATACGCAGCCCTATCTGATGACGCTGCATCCGGACAGCGCCATGGATATTGCCTTTCTGGCGCGTCCCAGCCTGACGCGCGCCATCGTCGAATACGGCGAGACGCCCGCGCTGGGCCACAGCATCGAGGCGGAGCGCTTTGACATTCGCGGCCTGCGTGTTCCGGCGCATGACGACGGTTATGCTCCGGTTATTGAGGACAACCCCGAGCTGGAGGTGGCGCAGTTTGTGGCGCATTTGCGCGGCCTGAAAAGCGGAACGCGGGTCTATTACCGCGTTGCTTTTCCGGATGATCGCCAGCGCCGCGTTGAAAGCGAGATTTACGATTTCCGCACGGCGCCCCAAAAGGGCGAGGATTTTGCCTTTGCGCAGATGAGCGATTTGCAACTGTTCAAGCCCTGCGATCACACCATTTATCAGCTGGGCCGCCACGCGCTGGATTTTCTGCTCTTTTCGGGCGATATGATCAACAGCGCCTGGAAGGCGGGCGACTGGTTTACCGTCCCCGGGGCCTGGCAGCCCGACCGAATGGTCGGCATGGCGTTTTTTGATATCATGCAGCGCCATGACGACGGTATTCGTTTGCTTCAGTACATGCCCATTTTCTGCTGCCCGGGCAACCACGAAAACGACGATCTGCGCATTGAGGGACAGCGCGAGCTGGCCGTGCGTCCCGAATTGTATTCCTGGTCGATCTACATGCAGCTGTTCAGGTCGTATTATCCCGAGCAGGAGTACGGCTTTAACGGCAAGCGCTATTATTCGCTGGATTATGCCGACCTGCACATTACCTCGCTGATGGTCGTGCGCTGCAATCCCTGGAAAACCTGGGAATCGCCCGGCTATATCCTGCGTGGCGACATTGAGCGCGGCAGCCGCCAGGCCGATTGGCTGGAGGCCGATCTGCAGGCCAGTGATGCGCCGTTTAAGTGGATCATTATGCACTGGCACATGATGAACCGCGGCGAGGACACGCAGCCCTTCCTCTGCCAGCCGCGTCCTGATCCCGTGGATCCGACGCGCGTGATCTATCCGGTGGATACGGTGCAGGATTTTCTGCATCCGCTCTTCAGGCAAAACGGAGTCAGCGCCGTCAGTTATGGCCACAGTCACGTCTATGAGCGCTATCAGATTGACGGTGTGAATTACATCGAGGCGGCTTATATGGGCGTTAAGTACGGCGCAAGCGATGGCCCGGTCAATCCGTCTGGGCATCTGCCGGTCAATCAGGCGCACGATTTCCGCTCTTATCTGATCGTCTCCCATGAAGGCCGCCGCCTGGTGGGCCGCGCCTATCAGGCCAGTGTGGAGCCGAATGGCTATGGCTACGAGGGGCGCCTCTTTGACGAATATGTCATTGCCGAAAAAGTGAATTGACGCCCTATCCTTAAAATACAAAAAGCCTGCCGCCGAAACGTTTCGTTCGTTTCGGCGGCAGGCTTTATAGATAAGGGAGATGAGGCGCTGTTTAGTGCTTGGTCACATTCATGGAATACTCGTTCCACTCGATATCGACGATTTCGCCGCCGCGGGCGCGCAGGCCCTTCACATGTCCGCGAACCCAGCTGGAGGGCTTGGCGGGCAGTATGCGCAGCGTGCCGTCCGGGTCGGTCTGCAGAAGCATTTCGGCGATGCCTGCGCAGGCGCCGTAGTTACCGTCGATCTGGAAGGGCGGATGTGCGTCGAAGAGATTGAGGTAGGTGCCGCCGCCCCGGAAGTAGTTGATATCGCCGCAGGATGATGCTTTAACGGGATTGCGGCCTTCGACGGTGCGCAGCTGGTTGTCCAGCAGCTTGAGCGCATGATCGCCGTCGCGCAGACGGGCCCACTGGCAGATGCGCCAGCCCATGGCCCAGCCGGTGCTCTCGTCGCCGCGGCGCAGAAGCGAGGTCTTGCAGGCCTCAGCCAGCTCGGGCGTGTCGTCCAGCGTGATCGAGCGGCCCGGATGCAGGCCGTAAAGATGCGAAATGTGCCGGTGGTGAATGTCGCTTTCTTCGAAGTTTTCGTTCCACTCGAGCAGTTCGCCGTCGCGGCCGATGCCCAGCGGACGCAGCTTCGGAATGAGCGCGGCGATTTCGGCGGCAAAGTCGCCATCCGTACCCAGCACGGCGCAGACCTTGGTGCAGATGTCGAATACATCCAGCACGATGCTTTGCGTCATGGTTGTGGTTTTAGCCACGGCGCAGCGCTCGCCGTTGAGCAAGAAGTTGTTTTCAGGCGACGTGGAGGGGGAGACGATCAGCTGTCCGTTTTCATCCTCGATCAGCAGCGCGCGATAGAATTCGGCGGCCTTTTTGATGATCGGCCAGGCCGTGTCCTTCAGGTAGGCCTGATCCTGAGTGTACTCATAGTGCTCCCAGAGATGCCGCATGAACCAGCCGGAGGCCATCGGCCAGCAGGCGTAGACCGCCGTGCCAGGGCGATGTGCGCCGGTGGGCGTGGTCATGCGCCACAGATCGCTGTTGTGGTGGCAGACAAAGCCGGGGGCATCGTAGTATTCGCGGGCAGTACGCGCGCCGCTTTCAGCCAACTCGCCGATCATCTTCAGCAGCGGCTGGTGGCATTCGGGCAGATTGATCATCAG
>CAYOTH010000033.1:0-10457 GCA_964406835.1 uncultured Oscillospiraceae bacterium | reverse complement strand
GCAGCTGGCCGGTGATGTTGGGCGGCGGCATCACGATGGTAAAGGGCTTTTTGCCTTCCACGCGATGCGCCTTGAAATAGCCGTTGCTCTCCCATTCGGCGTAGAGGCGATCCTCAATCTCTCGAGGCGCGTACACCTTGTCCATTTCGATTTTCTTTTCCATGTCGGTTCAATCCTTTCAATAATATCGCATATCAATCAGCCAAAGAGCCGAACAGTTATCAGCACGCCGATCATCACCAGCGCCAGCCCGCCCAGCTTCATGGCGTAATAGCCCCTGCTCTGAATCCCTCCGCCGACCTTTCTGGCCAGCAGCACACAAGCAACACCCAGCGCCATAACGATCAGCCCGGCCACACTGAAGCGACTGACATCGCTCACATCGCCGGAAAAGACCCTCTCAAGCACCTTCTATCACCCCTTTCGCCGCATGACGCCAAAAAGCGCATCCGTATGAAAAGGACGCGCTCGACGTGGTACCACCTTTATTTGAAGCCGCAGTCTAAGCCGCCGCTTCCTCGCCGCGCTGTATGGGGCGCCCCCCGAGCGGTTACTCCGTTCACCGCGCTCTCCTCCGAAGCGACTTCACCTCAAGCACTCGCAAACGACCTTCCAGCCAGCGGATCGTTCTCTCTGGGCGCGCTTAAAACGGCTACTCCTCTTCCTCATCGGACGTATTTCTCTTGCTTATTCCTTATTATAACCGCAAAATGCAATTTCGTCAATGCTCTCGTTCGTCAGAGCGTTTTTTTACATAAAATTAATTTTTGATGAAAAACGCAAATTAGCATACCGCCCCACCCCAAAAACCGCATTTTCCATACCTATGTCCTGCCAAATCCTTAGCAGCATGACGTATCATACTCTGCATTTTAGGGTCAGAATTAGGGTCAAGAAAATGTGGAAAAAGGGCATAAGAAAAGAGTCAGCACACAACGCTAAATGCATCCGCCATCTTTTGTACGAAATCATCACCACCGGCTTAGCCGGTGGTCAGCCTGTCAAAGAATCGACACGGGGTGATCTAAATCGAAAGGAGTATGAAAATGGCAAAGAATCGAAACGGCATGGGTTCCATCCGCGAGCGCGCCGACGGATACTTTGAGGGGCATTACACCGGCTCAGACGGCCGGCACAAGCGTTTTCGGCAAGACATCGAAAGAATGTACGAATGTACCAGCAAGCTCAAGGCCGCTCTGAGCGCCGTTGATGACGGCTCATGGACTCAGCCAAACAAAATGACCGTCGCCCAATGGATAGACCTCTGGCTTGACAAGTATTGCACAAACATACGCGATACAACGCACGTATCATACACCAACCACGCCAACAACATCAAGCGCGTGATCGGCGACGTAAAGCTGAGCAGTTTGAAGACGATCCATATCAGACAACTGCACGCCGAGCTTGCGAAAACGCTGGCGCCGACCTCGCGCAAGGTCATACAGGTCAGGCTTATTCAAATCTTGGATGACGCTGTGCGTGACAAGCTCATTCCCGAGAACCCGGCGCGCGGCATGAGCTTCGAAAAAGCCAAACCGGTGCGCGATATGCACATCATCGACAAATCGCAATTCGCCGGCTTCATCAGCGCCGCGAAAGAAGAACTGTGCGGAAACGAGCTTATCTTTTTGCTGTTTACCGGATTGCGCATAGGCGAGCTGCTGGGGCTGAAATGGTCAAGCATCGATCTTGACGCCGGCGAAATCGTAATCGACAAGCAGATCGTCAGCACAGGCGTCATGACTCCAACGAAAAATGGCGAGTCTCGAAAGATCAAGCTGACCGACGAAGCCGTCGAGATCCTGCGTAACCAGAGAATTATGCAGGCACAGCAACGCTTAAAAGCCGGCGCTGAGTGGACGGACGATGACTTTGTATTCACCGGCCGATGCGGCAATCACAGGCAGAGCCTTGTCATTCGCAAAAGCCTGCACAGCGTTGGCGCAAAGATCGGCATTCCCGCCCTGCATCCGCACGATCTGCGGCACAGCTACGCCGTTGCCGCGCTTCGCGCCGGAATCCCGGTCAAGGCCGTGCAGCACAACCTTGGCCACACTTCAGCAGCCATGACGCTGGACGATACGCACGATACACCGACGACACCGGCAGTCAAGCCGCCGATACAATGTCCGCATATATCAAATCGGTTTTAGGGTCAAACAGCTTCATGTACACGCCAAAACATCAATAACTACAAGGAATTTCGATTCATTTGCGTTTTTTAAAATAAATCGTAATGTAATTGACCATAGCAAAGAGGCTGAAGCCCACCGCCACATCGAGCATCACATGCCCGGCGGTGCGCAGCCAGGAAACGGTATGCCAGGGATAGACGGCCAAGACGGAGATAATCACCATCACCGTAGCGATTTTGCCGGCCCAGTTGGCAAAGACGACCACATTGCGCTTTTTCAAAAGCATCGTGCCGCCGATGACCATAAACACTTCCTTGGCAGCCATCACCGCCAGCACCCACCAGTGAATATAATTGGTCAGGGCCAGGCAGCAGAGCATCGTCAGCTGAAGCAGCTTATCGGCCAGCGGGTCCATCAGCTTTCCAAAGGCCGTCACCTGTTTCCATTTTCGAGCCAGATAACCGTCCACAGCATCGGTTATGCAGGCGGCAACATACACAATAAGCGCCACAACCGGGCGATCGGCGACATATAAAGCAGCAAAAACCGGGATCAGCGCCATTCTGATCACCGTCAGCAGATTGGGAATATTCATCAGTGCAACCAACATCCTTTTTCGAACATGCCATATTCTGTATTATATCATTCCCACGCAGCCTCAGCAACACGCATTTAGATAAAAACTTTCTTAAAAAAAGAGAATAAGCGGCGATCCGCATTCGCCTTGGCCGCCCCATCCCACTTCAAAGGCCCTTGCCACCGCCCCTCAAAGATGCTATAATAAGCAAAACAGCATGACTCTTAAAGGAGTGTTTTCATGTATACAAAGGACGAGCTGATCCAAAACCTCGACGATATGCGCATCAACCCCAGCGGCACGCTGCTGGTTCATTCTTCCATAAAGCCATTGGCGCCGTGGAGGGCGGCGCGCAGACCGTGCTGGACGCCCTCAGCGAATTCATGCAGAGCGGCCTTTTGGTGCTGCCCACGCACACCTGGTCAAGCATCACCGATGAGCGCAATGTCTTTGACGTGGCCGCCGAGCCCTGCTGCGTGGGCATACTGCCCGAACTGTTTCGGCAGCGTCCGGGCGTCATCCGCTCGCTGCACCCCACCCACTCTGTCGCAGCCATAGGCAAAGAAGCCGCCGATTATACCGCCGGCGAGGAATACACCCGCACGCCCTGCGCCCGGCACGGCTGCTGGGGCAGGCTCTACGACCGGGGCGCGCAGATCCTGTTTTTGGGCTGCACACTGCAATCCAACACCTTTATTCACGGCGTCGAGGAATGGAACCACATTCCCAACCGGCTGGAAAACAAAGCCGCGCCCTATTACACCCTCGCGCTCGACGGAACACGCTACTTGATTCCTCAATACCGTCACAACGCCAGCCTTCCCTCGCGCTTTTTCGACAAGATGGAGCCGGTCTTTCTGCGGGAGGACGCCATACGCTATGGCCGCTTCGGCGATGCGCCCTGTATCCTGGGCGATGCTGTCGCCATGACTGAAATCACCACGCGCTATCTTGTCAAAAACGTGCATCTTTTCGACGACGCCACCCCGCTTTCCGAGCTGTAATCGGCTCCAAAATCACCGTTTATGCGCCGTTTGCCCCAACGCTTTTACATGCTCTTTCATTGCAAAGCCGAAAAATCTATGCTATGCTGTCCCTATGAACCGGAAAAATCCTCATCCCCTTCACTGGCAAAGGAGTGACTCAACCATGGCATCTTTTACGCGCAGAGCAATTATGGAAGCGTTCGTTACGCTGCTGGACGAGCGGCCGCTCAACAAAATCACCGTCAAGGACATTGTTGAAACCTGCGGCATCAACCGCAATACCTTTTATTATCACTTTCAGGATATTCCCTCGCTGATTGAGGCCATCGTCAAGGAGGAGAGCAATTACATCATCGGCAAGTACGCCCGCGTTTCCTCCTTCGAGGAATGCCTGAACATTGCCGTGGAGTTCATCCTGAAAAACCGGCGCGCCACGCTGCACATGTACAATTCCGCCAACCGGGATATTTACGAGTGCTATTTGATGCAGCTGTGCCAGTATGTCGTAGAAACCTACCTCGATACCGTCTTTTCGGATCGCCACGTCAGCGACGAAGACCGCGCTGTGATTGTGCTGGCCACGAAGTGCCATTGCTTCGGCCTGTTTATCGACTGGCTCAACACAGGCCTCAAAGAGGATATACAGCCCCGCCTCAACCGACTGTGCGAGCTGCGCCGAGGCATGACTGAGGAAATGTTCAACCGCTGCGAAATCCGTTAATCCTATTCGTTTTCCCTTAATAAACCAGGCAGGCGAAGCGTTTTGCCCAAATTCCGGGCAGAATGCTTCGCCTGTCTGTTTTTTGGACGCGGGGGACTCATCTGTCCGTTTCCCTGGGCAAAAAAAAGCGTTATACTCTATCCCGTTGAAAGAAAAAAGACAATAAAGGAGGAAATGACTTATGCGTTCCACACGGCTTATTCGGGCGGCCAAGGCCTGCTCCATCGGCGTTTCGGTGCTGTTTTGCCTCATGGGGCTGGTGCTTGTGATCTGGCCCGAGCTGTCCATATCGCTGATCGGCATCGCCGCAGCCGTGCTTTTGATTATCTGCGGCCTGTCAAAGCTGACCGGGTTCTTTTCGCGGGATCTGTACCGGCTGGCCTTTCAGTACGACCTGGCGACCGGCATCTTGCTGCTGGCCCTGGGCACGCTGCTGATCGCAAGCCCTGATCGCGCCATGAGCTTTCTGTGCCTGATTATGGGCATTGCCGTGGCGGCAGACGGCTGGTTCAAGGTTCAGACGGCGCTGGATGCCCGGCGCTTCGGCCTCAAAAGCTGGGTACTGATTCTGATTATGGGCCTGCTCACTGGGCTGATCGGCTTAACCGCCGCTTTCCGTCCCGTTCAGAGCGCCCGCGTGCTGACCCGGCTACTGGGCGTTACCCTGCTGGCGGAGGGACTGATGACGCTGTGCGTCACCCTGTGCGCCGTCAAGATCATCCGCAATCAGCAGCCCGATATCATTAAAGGCGAATTTCAAGAACTTGATTAAAGGAGGAGCCTCATGCGTTTTGCCAAAGCGGTAGTCAAAAACCGCATTCCCATACTGATTCTCGCCGTCATCCTGATGATCCCCTCGGTCATCGGCATGGCCTGCACCCGCATCAATTACGACATGCTTGATTATCTTCCCGAAGACATGGACACCGTCATCGGTCAAAATGAACTGATGGAAGATTTCGGCAAGGGCGCCTTTTCCATGCTGGTTATTAAAAACATGCCCCTCAAGGACATTGCCGCGCTCAAAAGCGAAATCGAAGCGGTCGAGCATGTGGACAGCGTCATCTGGTATGATTCGATATTTGATCTGTCCATTCCCATGGAAATGCTGCCGAATAAAATCTACAACGAGTTCAACAGCGACGACGCCACCATGATGGCCGTCTTCTTCGACAGCGCCACCTCTGCCGACGTCACCATGGACGCCATTCGCGAAATTCGTGCGCTGGCCGGCAGCCAGATCTTCGTCAGCGGCATGTCGGCCCTGGTCACCGACCTCAAGGATCTCTGCGAGCAGGAAGAGCCGATTTACGTCGCCATAGCCGTCGTGCTGGCCTGCGCCGCCATGATGATCTTTCTGGATGGCTGGCTTGTCCCCTTTGTCTTCCTGGCCAACATCGGCATCGCCATTTTGATTAACCTCGGCTCCAACATTTTCTTTGGCGAAATTTCCTACATCACCAAGGCGCTGGCCGCCGTGCTTCAGCTGGCCGTCACCATGGACTATTCCATCTTCCTGTGGCACAGCTACAATGAGCAGCGCGCGCGCTGCGCCGATCATCTGCAAGCCATGACGGCCGCCATTCACGAAACATTCACCAGCGTCGTGGGCAGCTCAATCACCACCATCGCCGGTTTTGCGGCGCTGTGCTTCATGTCCTTCACGCTGGGCCGCGATCTGGGCCTGGTCATGGCCAAGGGCGTGGCGCTGGGCGTCGTCAGCTGCGTGACCGTCCTGCCCTCGATGATCCTCGTGCTCGATAAGCCGCTTCAGAAAACGCGCCACAAGCCGCTGCTGCCGGATATGAGCAGGCTTTCGCACGGCGTGACGAAGATCTTCCCCGTCTTTTTGGTAATCTTCGTTTTGCTGATTCCACCCTTCTATTACGGCTATTCCAAGACCAACGACGAGGTGTATTACGATCTGGGCGGCTGCCTGCCGCAGGATATTGAATACGTCATCGCCAACACCCGGCTGCGCGAGGAATTCGACATTGCCTCAACGCACATGCTGCTGGTCGATACCGACACGCCCGCCAAATCTGTGCGCGCCATGATGAACGAAATGGACGAGGTGGAAGGCGTCAAATATGTGCTGGGTCTGGAAAGCCTGATCGACCCCTCCATTCCTGAATCCATGATTCCCGAAGGGCTGAGCGAAATCCTCAAGTCCGATCGCTGGGAGCTGCTGCTCATCAACTCCGAATACACTGTGGCCAGCGACAAAGTCAACGAGCAGCTTGACCAATTGGGAAGCATCCTGAAAAAGTACGACCCTTCCGGCATGCTCATCGGCGAAGCACCCTGTATGAAGGATATGATCGAAACGACCAACTACGACTTCCAAGTGGTCAACGCTGTCTCCATCATCGCCATATTCGTCATCATTCTGCTGGTTGAAAAAAGCCTGAGCCTGCCCTTTATTTTGATTTCGGTCATCGAGCTGGCCATCTTCATCAACCTCGGCCTACCCCATTATCTGGGCCAGTCGCTGCCCTTCATCGCGCCGATCTGCATATCGACCATTCAGCTGGGCGCAACGGTTGACTATGCCATCCTCATGACCACGCGCTACAAGAGCGAACGCGCCGCTGAACGCACCAAGCAGGAAGCCGTCGGCACGGCGCTACGCACCTCGATTTCGTCCATCATCGTCTCTGGCATGGGACTCTTTGCCGCCACCTTCGGCGTCGCCGTCTATTCCGACATCGACATCATCAGCTCCATGTGCACGCTGATGGCCCGCGGCGCAATCATCTCGATGCTGCTGGTACTCTTCGTCCTGCCCGCGCTTTTGATGCTGTGCGATCCGCTGATCCGCCGCACCACGCTCGGCATGAACCCGCAAATCGCTAAGGAGGAAAATTAAGCCATGAAAAAACGGATAACAGCGCTTCTTGTCGCCCTGATGCTCCTTTTGACAGCCATCCCCGCGCTGGCCGACGTGGACAAAAAGGAAATGGTCTACGTCCTGAGCGACGCCAGCGGCCAATCCCGCGAAATCGTCGTCAGCGAACGGCTGTATAACCGCGAGGGCCTGTCGCAGCTTGAGGACATGACCACCCTTGAAGACATCGATATTCTCTCCGAAGAGACGACCTGCACGCAGTCAGGCCATCAGATCATCTGGAATGCCGGCGGCCAGGAAGTGCGCTATGAAGGCCGCTCCACGCAGGACTTGCCTTTCGACATCAGCATCCGCTATACGCTCGACGGCCAGGACATCGCGCCGGAAAAGCTGGCCGGACAAAGCGGACAGCTGACCATGACCTTTGACTACGCCTCCCGCCTGACGGGCGAAGCCGTCATTGACGGGCAGCGCGAGGAAATGCCCATTCCCTTCCTAATGATGACCGTTCTCCTCACCGACGAAGACGTTTTCTCCCAGCTCGAAGTGACCAACGGCCGCATTGTTGAAATTGGCGACCGCACGCTGGTGGTGCTCTACGCGCTGCCCGGTCTGGCCGAGGCCCTGCAAAGCAGCCTGAAGAGCGACGATATCGACTTCGACTGGAATGATATTCCCGCGAGCGCCGCCCTGAGCGCAGAGGTTTCCCAGTTCAGTTTCAGCGGCTCCTACACGCTGGTGGCCTCCGCCAGCCTGGCCGAGGGCAATTTGGACGCCTCGCTCTCCTTTGATCTGGACAAAATCAGCAGCGAATTGCAGGATGCCGTCGATCAGCTGCTGAGTGGCTCCGGCGAACTGTATGACGGCGCAGGCAAGCTGTACGACGGCCTGTGCGAGCTGGATTCAAACAGTGAAGCGCTTCGAGACGGCGCCCGACAGGTGCTTGAGACCGTCCTGGAGACGGCCAACAGCACGCTGGCGCAGAGCAAAGGCGATTTTTCCAAGCTGGGCATCACCCTAAATACGCTCAACTCTGACAACTACGTCGCCGAAATCGACCGCCTCCAGCGTGAAATGCTCGACAATCTGGAAGATTACGTCATCGCGCAGGCCGATGAAAAGCTCACGCGCAAAGTCAACGAAGCCGTTTATGACGAAGTGGCCAGCCAGGTGCGCTCCGCCGCCCACCAGCAGGTTGAAGCCAAAGTCACGCAGGCGGTGCGCGAGCAGATCAGCGCTCAGGTCAACGCCGCCGTGCGCGCTCAGGTCGAGCAGGCCGTGCGCAATCCCGACGAGCCGACGCTCTCGGCCACGGTCGAGGCGCAGATGAGCAGCGACGACGTGCAGGCGCAGATTCAGGCAGCCATCGAAGAGCAGATGGCCTCTGACAGCGTGAAGGCTCTGATCGAGCAGAAGATCGACGAAACGCTTTCAAACAGCGACGTTCAGGCGCAGATCAACGCAACTATCCAAAACGACTACGAAGCAGCCATTCGCGAAGGCGTGCAGGCCGCCTGGAACAGCGCCTATGAGCAGATTAAATCCGGCTATGCCGATTCGATCCGGGTGCAGATCACCGAAAGTGTGCGTTCTCAAGCCGCCGAGGCGCTCAAAGACAGCGTTCCCGAGGACGGTAGCGTCACGCTGGAACAGCTCATCGATGCCTACATGAACCAGATCGATACCCAGCAGACCATCGAAACGCAGCTTGAGGCCCAGCTCGTCGCTCTGACCAACCAGAACGTCAACGCCGAGCAGCTCGTGGCAGACAAGCTTTCCGAAACCCGCGCTCAGATGGCAGCCTATGTGCGCGAAAACACCCTTCGTCCTCAGGTGGAAGCGGCCGTGCGCAGCGAAGTCACCGCTCAGGTTGAGCAGGCCGCGCGCCAGAAGGTCATCGATTCCATCCGCAATCTTTCGGATGAACAGATTGCCGCGCTGGTCGATCAGAAGATGAGTGACCCTCAGATCACGGCGCAGATCGAAGCTGCCCTGAACGAGCAGATGGACTCCGAGAACGTCAAGAGCCTCATCGAAGAAAACATCGATGAGCAGATGAAGAGCGACGAGGTTAAAGCGCTGATCGAGCAGAACATCAGCGAGCAGATAGACTCCAGCAACGTCAAAAACATCATCGACGAGCAAATCGAAATCAACCGCTCTAGCCGTGAATATCTGGACGGCGTGGCCGAAGCGCTCGAAGAAAACGGCAAAAACGGCGCGGCCTATCAGGCGCTGGTCACGCTCAGGCAAACCATAGACGACATTCATACCTTCTATCAGGGCGTTATCGATTACACCGACGGCGTATCTCAGGCAGCCGAGGGCGCCAAGACGCTCTATGAAGGCGTCGGCACGCTGAAGGACGGCCTTGAGGAGTTCAGTGAAAAGGCCATCGACAAGCTGCTTGAAGCCCTCTACGGCGATCTGCCTGCCCTGAAGGATCGCCTCGAAGCCCTTGTCGAGCTGGCTGGCAGCTATACCTCCTATGCCGGTCTGGCCGAAGGCCAGGAAGGCAGCGTTCACTTCATCGTCCGTACAGCGGGCATCTAAAGCTTACTCCTTCCTCATTCTCCTCTTTTTGTCAAAGCGACCCGCTTCCTAAATAAAGAAACGCGGCCGCTTTGGCCTTTTTCGCTAATCAGGCGCTTTCTTTTGCAATGAAGGCGACCCGCCCGGCTTGATTTTTCATTCGATAGGATATATAATGGAGAAAAGGCGGCTCTTCCGATCCGAAAGCGCCGTTTTTCACTCATCTTCATAAAAACGAGGTGTTCTTATGTTCTCGACCCGGTTTATCTGCGCCGGAAAAGACTTTTCCACGCTGGAGAAGCGCGTTCCCGCGCCCTATCTGCGCCGCACCTTCGATGTCAGCGATGGCATCGTCTCGGTCAAGCTGACCATCTGCGGCCTAGGCTTTTACGAGCTGTTCGTCAACGGCAAGCGCCTGACGAAGGGGCTTCTGGCTCCCTACATCTCCAATCCGGACGACATTCTCTATTATGACGAATACGACGTCACATCTGAGCTGCGCGCCGGTAAAAATGCGCTGGGCATCCTGCTGGGCAACGGTATGCTCAACTGCCCCGGCGGCCAGGTCTGGGATATGGAGCTGGCTCGCTATCGTTCCGCGCCCAAGGTCGCGCTGGCGCTGCGCATCGAAACAGCCGACGGCCATGTGCAGTGC
>CAYOTH010000032.1:0-10817 GCA_964406835.1 uncultured Oscillospiraceae bacterium | reverse complement strand
ATCTGTAGCTGCTCGGGTCGTTCAGCTGCAGCACAACCTCATAGCTTCCGGCATCCGTGCCGCCCGCGTTGCTTTCCACCGTGTAATAGGCGGCAGCGGGGATGCTGGCGGCGTGGTGCTTTCCGTCGTAGATCACGGAGCTGACCACAGGCACGCTAACGCTGCGAACCGTCGCGGTAATGTCCACTTCGCATTCGGCGCTCTCAAAGCAGGTCACATCATTCGGCCGGAAGATTACACCATAGGTATGGTCGCCCGCCGTCTTCAGCACCGTACCGGGCTCGGCCCATTCGAAGGTGCCGTCAATGCTGGCGATACGGTCGGTATACGCCTTCATATCCAGCGGCACACTGCGCAGCGTATCATCCACCGTCGCGGTGTAGCTCGCGTTGTTGCTGAGAATAGGCTTGGCGCGGGTAATGGTCATCGTATCGGCGGTTCTTTCGCCCGTGCAGCAAGCGAAATAGTACAGGCCAACATCGTCAAAGAGCATATCAACGCCCAGCGCGCCGCCGAGATCGATCTGAATCCAGCCATCCACTTCGGTAAACATAACCGTTGCCGTGCCGGGCGTGATCTGAGACTGAGCAATCGTCAGCGTACCAAACGACAGATCGCCCACATCCGCTGCGGCAATCTCTGCACCGGTATCGATATCAAACAGCTTATAGCCGTAGTCGTTTCTGGTCAGCTCGCCGCCCATGTACTCGATCGTATCGGGCGCATCAACCTTCACCAGCACGCCGATCTGGGCCTGAACCGGGATCATCACTTCAGCAATCGCATAGTTGAAGCTGTCGTCGGGATAGAACACGACCTTATACAGCGCCGTGCCGTTTTCCGCGCCCAGCGGCACGATGGTGGGATCCTCCCATGCGAACGTGCCTTCCACCATCTCGCCGTCGTAAATCGCCGTGCAATCCTTCAGCTCGACATTTTCCAGCGCCGTGCCGTAAGGAATGTAGGGATATTCTTCCACAGCATAGACCACAGCCGCCGTCACGTCGGCAACGTACTTGCTGACCTTCAGATCCACAATCTTGCTGTCGGTGGTCACCACGCCGTTATCATCGGTGTAGGTCACGATGACGGTGACGGAATAGAAGCGGGCCGCGGCATCCTCGTCCGGCTCGCCGTTCTGCTGGACGGACAGGGTCAGCTGACCCAGGTAGTCCGCCAGCTCTTCATCCGCATTGATTGCGTCGTTCGCCATGGTTTCCACGTCCTGAATGCCGGTGAAATCCTTCAGCGCCATTGCGCGCTCGTCCGGAATATCATCCAGCGCCATGGCCACAATGCGCTCAACGGGGTCATTGGGGAGCCACTTGGCCTTGTAGCTGCGCTCGCCGATGGAACCGGCCGGAATGACGACCTCGAGGGTCGGCTCACTCAGCTCGGTGCCAATCCAGCCGATAAACTCGTAGCCCTCGGCCTTGGGGTTCTGCAGCACGATGTCCGCACTTTCAATTGTGTACTCGGCGGGGTTGGGTTCCGCGATCTCGCCGCGAATCAGGTCGTAGCTGATCGCATAGACAATGGGCGACCACTGAGCCGTCGCAGTGATCTCGCCCACAGAGCCTGCGGGAATGTACACCGCGCTGTCACCCTCGGCAGCCTCAACGCCTTCGATCGCCCAGCCGATGAAATCGTAGCCGGTGCGGGAAGGATTGCGCAGAACCAGGTTGTCGCTTTCAATATTATGGGACGTGGGATTCTCGGGGGCATTCTCGCCGCCGTTCATCACATAGCTGATGGCGTATTCCACGGGCTTCCAGCCGGCGTACAGCGTGATGTCGCCCTCCGCCAGATATGCGGCGGTATCAATGCGGCTCGCTGCGCTGGCGTCGCTGGTGAAGTACCAACCGGTAAACTCGTAATGCGCACGCTGAGGATTCTCGGGAATATACTTGAGTGCCTTGCCTACATGCTCCAAGGCGATGGCATAGGAATCTTCCTGCTCGCCGTAATTAAGCTCGTAGGTCAGCATGGCGATGCGCTGCCACTTGGCGTAGAAGGTCACGCCGCAGGTCAGCATATACTCGGCGGGATTCACGCTCTCTCCGGAGTAATCGGGCGTGGTGTACCAGCCCGCAAAGTCGTAGCCGTCATAATTGGGCAGCACGATGTCCAGCGCAGTTTCGCCCATTTTGCGGGTAGAATAGGTGAAGCGATCGTATTCCGCATCGTCGCCCGCAAAGACCGATTCGGACACAATGACCGTCACGTTCTCGCCGTCGATCTCTTCAACTCTGCGCTCGGTCACATAGCGTGCCGGGCCCTTAGGGCCACAGAAATCCACAGTGACGTTTGCCGTCCAGCCGGCGTACAGCGTCAAGTTGTCAACGGCCGGCTTGTCGAACACATAGGCTTCACCTTCGCAGGCCGGGTTATCATACCAGCCGACAAAGCTCAGACCCAGAACCTCGGGCGCAAGAGGTGCTTCGATGATGTCGCCCTCCATGACGCTCACGGCTTCGTACTCGCCCATGTCGCCGTAGTTGTACAGATAAGTCGCCTTATAATGGCGCATACCCTGCAGATTTAGCTCCACATCCTCGGAGGGCATGGTGAACGTTATGGTGTCCTCGACCACGGCACAGGCCAGGTCCTCGGGCACAGTAGTAACACGCAGGCTCTCGAAACCTTCAAGCAGCGTGAACTTAAGCTCAACCACATCGCCGGGGGTGATGGTATCCATTTCGGACTTGCTATGGCTGACGATGCTCCACTCGCCGATGCCTTCCAGCGCGTTGACGTTCAGCGCGCAGGTGTAATCGGCCAAGGTCAAGGTTACAACAGATTCCTTTTCGCGTCCGGTAATGATCAGGCCGCTGGCGACCGAAGCGCCGCCGTTCTTACGCAGCATAATCGGACGTTCCTCGCCGCCAAACAGCGAGCGGTCAGTGGTCAGCTGCCAGCGATGCGATTCTCCCGCGACAGGCTCGAAAACCATATCCTCCGCCGAGCCCACAGGCTTGACGGTAAACACCGCATCAGAAGGCACATCGGGCGCGTCAATAATATAGGTGATCTCGCTGTTGTAATTGTTGTAGCGGTTAGCAAACAGATTAAAGGTCAGGGTGTATTCCTTCGTGGTTTCGAACACGTCGAAACGCACAGTCCGGCTGTCCGGCGTCAGGAAGCACAGATTGCTGATGCGCGGAATGCTGTACTGCACGGCGCGGTTCACGCTGTTGAGCGTCGGGTCGAACCACGACATCGTGCTGTTCGCCAGCTCGGGATACTGCGCCTTCACAGAGGCGATCACGGCATCCAGATCGATCTCGCCAGTGGAACTGGGCTCCACGGGGCTGCCCAGAATGTGAATGTCCTCGAACGTCGTCTCGAAGACCACGGCGTTATCCCATTCAGCACCCTCGATGCCCCATGCGTGCGCACACCAGTCATACAGCGCGATATTCACGTTGACGGTGGTAACCGCCATCTTGAATTCACGTCTGAAGGGGAGCACCTGTCTATGGAGCTTAATCAACTCGGACTTGTTACTGTTGGTATAAGTCAGCACCACGTCGCACTCGATCAGCTCAACCTTGTGCTCCGCCGCCATGAGCTCATTGACATACACCGCGCCGGGTGCATACTCGCCCGTGCCGTCACCAATGATGAGGATATCCTGTACTCTGGTATCATTCGCTTCGACGGGCTCGCCATCGAGACGCACGTTCTCCAGCGACAGCTGCGCCGTGACAGCGCCATCGCACAGGTTGGCAAACAGCATCTCATTTTCTGTCGCCCGGCCGGTGCTCATGTTGTAGGTCGTCATCGGCAGATATGCCAGCACATAGTACGCCTTATAGTCGGCATCCTCTGTCGCCTCGGCCCACATTTCATTCAGCTTTTGAGCCTGAACAACGCTCATCGTCATGGAGCGGCTCATCGAATACAGCTTCCAGCGGTTGCTCCAAAGCGTCCAGTTCTTTTCAACAGAGAACAGGAACAGATTGACCTCCAGGCCCAGTTCAAACTCAAGATCAATACCGACCTCCAGATTCAGCGAACCGAAATCATTGCCTCCGCCCGCCGACAGCGCGTACACATACATGTACATGCCCGCCAGCTCCACATACGCATACACCGAGCCGGTGATGGAGACCGTGACGATCTGGCACATCTTAATATACAGCGTCACGGAGATACCCAGCCGCACGCCGACCTTACCGATCAGGTAAACCTCAGTCGTAACCTCGCTGCCCAGCTTTTCCTTATAGGAGCCGCCCTTGAACTTCTTGAAGTTATAATTGAAGCCGATCTTCTGGCCGTATTCCGTGGTCACGGTAATGCCGAAGGTGGCGATGACCGCCGCCTGGCCGACCAGCTCGACATTAACGCCCAGGGTAATCAGACCCATGTAACTGTACTTGAGCTTCAGCAGCGGCACAGCAAACAGATCCTGATATTCCAGCTCCGAGGCCACCAGCTCCTGCATGGTGTTCATCAGCGTGTCGGCGGCCACTTCATAATCATAGCCCTCGACAGAGCTGCCGTCGGCATTGACGATCTCTTCCAGTGTGCGCTTGGCCTCGCCCAGCATGTCGGTATCGCCGCCGGTGGTGGCGGTGATTTCCAGCTTAATGGTCGTCTTGGTCTTGAACAGCACGGACATGTCAATCCACAGCTTGCCGCCATCAACATTGATGTCCAGCGTCAGCTGCTCATTAAAGTACAGATAAGGAGTCAGCTCAAGCAGCATGCCTTCGCCACCGTACAGGGTAACCGTCATGCCCACGCCGATACCGACGGTGGCCGTATTATCCTTTACGGAAAGATTAATGTCCAGCTTGGGATTGGAGACCGAGGGAACCAGCGCAGCCAGCGCATAAGTACCCTCGCCGTATTCCTCGTCCAGCATGCGCTGCGTGTCCTCACTGGTCATGACCGCCACCAGCATCTGAGCCTTCAGCTCTTCATTGCTGGCCAGCTGACTGGCGATGGCCTTTTCAACCTGGACGATCTGCTCCTCGTCCAGCACTTCCTCAACGTCCACCTCTTCGGTGGTATGCACGTCCAGTTCCGTTATGTATTCCTCGGGATCCGCATATCGGAAGGTAACGACACTGTTGCCCTCGGCATTGGTACTCACGGAGTCGATCTTCGCGAACAGCACATAGCCAGCCAGATCGCCGCCCTCCCAGGCGTCGATGGGGCTCTCGTCATCGTTGATCTCGCCGTCATAGAAGACCACAAGCTGCTCCGGCTGATAATCAACCTCGCCCTTGACTACCAGACTGCCGGGAATAACGGTCGCGTCGGCGTCATAGTCCTCCATCACGTTGTATTCGGTGCCGCCCTGGTCGTATTCTACCTCATATTCAACCTCTGTTCTGCTCACGGGAACATAATCCGAAACCTCGTCCCACAGCACATAGGTCATGCCCTCGGAAAATTCAACGATCTCGATCTCCTCGCGAAAAATGCTCACCGCAAGCGTATCGATATATTCAGGCTGTCCGGCAAAACGGATACCGTCAAAGGCAAAGATCGTAAACGTCGTACCGGCTACAAAGCCTTCCGCGCAGTATATCTCCACGCCGCCGTCACGCTCGCGCAGCGCCAGCTCAGGCTTGATCGCGCCCGTACCGACTTCCACAGACAGGCTGTTTAGCGCCTCGTCCATACTCATGCCCTCGGGCAGCACAACGCCGATAGACGCAGAGCCGTCCGCCAGCTCGATCTGCGCCGTATTGCCGAAATCCTCCTGAACCTGCTGTTCATAAGATGCGAACATGGCATACAGCGTCATGCTCTCCTGGATAGGCTCGGTATAACCGAACGCCGTGGTGCATTCCTCGTCCACGCACCAGCCGCCGAAGGAATAGCCCTCCTTGGAGGTATACAAACTCTCAATGGGCTTGGTCAATAAATGCTCGCCCTTGGCAAAGACCATCGGCGCCAGTTCACGGCCGCCAAATGTTTCAAAGGTCACAATCGCCGCCTCGGATTCATCCACAAACCGAGCGTAAAGCGTCAGCTGCTTATTGACAGCGCTGAGACGGGAGAAAGGCTTGGTATATTCCGCGTCCTCATACCACGCTGTGAAGACCTTGCCCTCCAACTCCGTGCTGGCGCCGGAGAAGTCCACCATGCTGCCGGGCGCAACCTCCTGCGTCGGCACAGCCGTACCCTCGGTAACAAAGGATACCAGCCATTTGCTCAGCACAAAATCCACCTGTTCGCCGCTCTTGAGCGTGACCACCTGCGCATCGGGGCCGGTCACCTCGATCGCCTCGTCGGTCTCATTGATGACGGAAGCAGTCGCACGCACAGTCAGCGCGCCTACGCGCTCCTGAACGCGCACTACGCCCAGCGCACCGCTGCCCTCAATCAGAACCTCGTCAGCGCTCTTGACGATGATCTCAGGCAACTGAGTGCCCGCGTCCATATTCAGGTACATCATCTTCGGCACATCGATTTGTTCATCGACCTGCGCCGCGTCGGTCTGCTCTTCGGTGTCCGTCGCGACGGATATATCGTTGATATGAACCCTGGCAATCTCGCTTTCGCTTAGCACGACGCTGCCGGGCGCATTCAGAGAAAGTGCGTCGGCCTTGACGGCATTCAGCTCAAGCTGCCGGGTGCCGGCCACCGCCACGCGGCCCGGGTTCAGGGAATTCATGGTAAGCGTATCGCCCATAACGGCGACGTTGCCCAGCGTCTCCACGCTCAGCAGGCTATCGGCAGCCTCCTGAGTCTCGACCACGATCGGAAACGCCTTTTCCATAAACTGCACATATTCATCCGCCGTAATCAGCGCGGCCGGATCGATCTGCGCAGGCTCCTCAGGCAGATAGCCCGCCTCCGCAAGAATCGCCAGATACACGCTGTCATCCTTGAGACTCAGTCCCGATAGACGCTGCGAATACGCCTCAAGGTCAATATTGGCCGCATCTTCAACGATATAGCCCAGCATACCGGCTATGCGCCGCGCTGCCTGAACCCATGTCACGTTGCTCTGCAAAACCAGCGTCTCTCCACCGCCGCCAACCGCTTCGGCAAAGCCCGAGCAGCTTCCCGTGGCGAACAGCACGATCACCAGAACCATCGAGATGATCCTTCTCACATGTGCCTTCATAATAATCCTCCCGTCACCCATTGTCCGGCATTATATTTTCACAATCAACGTTTATACCGTCTTTTCAGGGCCTGCCGCCCAGCATACAGCGCGGTGTTTCCTCAATATCCAGCAACTGCCTGGTATCGGGATCCGCCCCGTATCCCGCAGATTACCATCCATAAATCCATTGCCATCCCGCGCCAAGGCTTTCCGTTTATTACTCTGCATCAGCGCACCCTCCCCGCTAGTATAAGTATTCTATCATCTAAACCATTATATTCCTGCTCATGCTTCCCTAACAGAGTAATTTCCCGCGCAATTTTACTTGTTTTATACCTCATACACCGTTTCAGTTTACAAGCTATATTTGAATATCGGTCCCCAAAAAGTCTTTATGGACATAAAAAACCGTCCGCCTGAGCGAACGGCTTTTTATGTTTCATTTTAGTCCAGCATATACTGCCCCAACTCCCGTTTGTTGGAGATTCCCAGTTTTTGATAGATCGTCTGGATGGTATTGGTAATCGTGCGCGGGGAGAGCTTCATATACGTGGCAATCTCCTTCGCCGTCCAGCCGCAGTTATACAACATGGCGACGGAAAATTCAGTCGTCGTGAGATTATCCGCCACCTCATGATCGGACATCATCAAGTGGATTTTGCGCCAACCCGCACTAAAGGCATAGGTAATGGCAATAATACTCTTAAACTCCTTCGGATAGTCATCCTGAAAAAACTGCTCAATCATGCCTTGCAGCAATCCATGGTGCTCACCAAAGGGCTCGATCATGCCGTCGCCTTGCGCCAGCTCCCACGCCCGTGCAATATGCATCCGCGCCTCATCCACGCGCTTGAGGTTCATAAGATCCATAGCCGCTACCAAGCGCACATAAATCTCGGCTATGGGAAACGTTTGGGGGCTGATGGCCAGCGACAGCTCCGCCATCGCCAGCGATCCGGAATAATTATGATTCAGATATTCCCTATGCGCCATTATATAGCACATCCACAGCTTCAAGCCGCCCGGCAGGCACGAGATATACTTGCTCATGTCCTCGTTGACTTCTATATTAATATGTAGAAGCACCGACGAGGCTGCCACGACCATCGCGGCAACTGCCTTCAGCTGCGGCGAAGTATCCGTCTGCATGTCCTTCTGTATATCGGCATTCAATCTGGCGAACACATTCATAGCCATGTGCGTGCGCCCCAATGTGAAATTGGCAAAAAATCCAACCAGATTAGCCGAATACCGCAGCGCAGGATCGGCGCTGTTCTGATAAGGCTCCATGGCCTTGGCCGCCAACTCCGCCTGTCCGCTGAAATAATAATATTCGCCCAGTGCGATGGCCCTGTCGTCTTCATCAGGCAGCGAATCAATAAACACGCGGCATCGACCGACGGTATACGAACTGTTCAAAAGGGGCATCGCCATATGATCGGACGGCTCTTTCCCCGCATCAAATGTCCTTACAGTATTCAGCGGCCCTTCATAATACTCGTCCGCCACAAAATCTGCCGGAATTCGCCATGCATTGCCACGACGCTCTGCGCCGACGATTCTGCCCTCACTGGCCCATTTTGAAATAACTTTAACTGTTACGCCCAGCCGCTCTGCCGCCTGCTGTGCCGATTCATAGTCCACGACACATCCACCTCACTTTTTTCCGCAATCGAAGCCTAATCGAGCTTCTTGTGCTGGCGCGGCTTACCACACCATGATCGCCAAGCACATCCTATTATACCTATCTCATCGGCAGAAGATCAGCCCCCGCGCCCTGCGCCGAATAACTGCTCCTGCCCATAAAAGTCCCTACGCCTATGACGGGCTATATAGCTTTTTATATTGGCTCGGACTGCCGCCACGCTGTGTCCTATATACATACCACTTCGGCAAAGCACAAATTCCGACACGGTATGATGTTCCATCTCCTCCAGCACAGGTACAGCGTGTATGCAGTATACGCAGCGCGCACAACGCTCTTATGGACAGCTTCCCTTGCTGTATAAGCATCATTAAAGCCGCATTTTTCTCTTCCATCACACGCCTTCACGTTGAATCGCGCAGATTTTAGCGTTTTCCCGCCCAAATAGAGCCAAAACACCACGATTTTGTGCAGCCAGCGCCGTATCGCGATACATCGCCGCCTTCAATACCATCGCCCGAAGCTTTGCCTGACTTCACGCAAACCCTCCGGAAGTCAATCTGCCCTTAGCGCAATTCCCGTTCCATATGAGTTTATTATAAAGCACAAATGCCCTTACGTCAATTTAATTCTGCTCAAAGCATCATATATTCACAAACTCGCCATCTCTGCAAAAAGTGCGCTCCTCAAATTTACCAGCAGGTCAAAACATATTCCGCGCAGATCGATGCCTCCCGACCAATTCCAAAGAGCCTGGCTTCCAGTTGTCATTTGCCCTCATAAATAAATCAGTTTATCCATCGCCTATATTCCTCCAACTGATTTGGACTACGCCCATCAAATGGACGTGCATAAGGCCTCAATCGGACAGATGCTCTTCGAAATATCTCAACCTAAAATCCAAAGCGAATATAGCTTTCCAAAGAATAGATCACATCATATCTTTCAATACCCTATACGACCACGAATTTGTTCCTCAGCTTTATATCGTCCTCTGTTTCGCGCTCACACCACAATGTCCAGGAACTCCATTCCAGAGTCGTTAATCCCTGAGCGATAATCTTTGCCTCTTCCGCAAGGATTAACCCACAGCATTTTGGAAGGTAATAGTGCACACTATCGGCAATCGCGCCATTCCTATACAAAAGGGTTTACGCCTCGCTGGCATCTCAACACGCTTATTTCCCCACAACAGCTTTAGTCTCTAAAAATTCCAAGCTGAATATGAATGCCCGCATGTTATTCCAGGCGACGGGCGAAGGCGTCACGAACCCGCTTCATAAATACATAGCCTGACTTCGAAGCACTCTTAAAAAACCACACATCAATAATCAATCTGCATTTCTCCCACCAAATCTCACTGAAAAAAGTGCTGCATACAGTTCCGGCTACATCCATTTCTCTCACAGCAATCAAAAGTATTACCCTCTATTCTTCAATAATCCACACAAAGCAGCTAATCGCGACAGCCAAAACAACAGGCATTATTTCAAACATGGCAGCGTTTTAACTTTCTCGAACGCAGCCTTATACAACACCAGGGGAGTCGCCTTGCAAATCTTCCCGCGCCCTATTGACACAATCCCCACGCATATGGTTTTGGGCCTTCAAAATAATCCCGCGCCGAATAAGGAATAACACACCACGTCCAAAGGAATGCTTAATAACCAATCCACATTTTCCCATCACCCCGGCCTCGTAGCGAACTCCTTTTCCCACCCCATTTTTGACGGCCATCGCGCCGCTTAGGAGTCATTTCCGTCCGCGCCAGTTTCGTCCGGCCTGCAGGTTGTTCAACGGCTTCCGAGACCTTCGGGAGTCTCTTTCAACGCTGAATCATCTCAGCGCCAGTGTAACTCATAATACTTACTCCCTCGTTGCCGTCGCTTAGCGCAAAGGATTTCAGGAGATAATCCGCGGAATACATCTTTTGCAGGATAACGTCCCCTTACATCGCACCCAAAACGAAAAAAAACCGTCCATCGTATGATGAACGGTCAGCCTGTCAAAAAAGGTCGCAAAAAGCGGCCTTTTTTGACAGGCTGAGTATATATATAGCATTGAGTAAGCATATTTCACTATCAAAATACGAAGAATTAC
>CAYOTH010000031.1:0-11117 GCA_964406835.1 uncultured Oscillospiraceae bacterium | reverse complement strand
CCGCCTGAGCGAGGCCGTGCGCACGATCCTTGCCGATTACAAGAACGGAAAAAGCGAAGACGAGTGCTTCGCCGGCATCGCTTCCCGCTGGGACGAATTCAAGGGCTACGATTGGGTACACACCATTTCGAATGCAGAAATCGTCGCCGCCGCGCTGCTCTACGGTCAGGGCGATTATACCCATTCCATCTGCCGCGCCGTACAGGCCGGCTTTGACACCGACTGCAACGGCGCAACCGTCGGCTCGATCATCGGCATGATGCAGGGCGCCGGCGCCATTACCCTGGAATGGACCGCGCCCATCCACAATGCGCTGGCCACGTCGATCTTCGGCATCGATCTGGTGACGATCGATCAGCTGGTTGAAAAGACGCTCGAGCATCTGGCCTGACCGCCTGGCCCCGGTCATGTTTCCGGCCGGAGTCTTTTCAAAACACCCTTCACTTCAGCATCATAGGAGGACATCCATCATGTATCAAAAGCTTGATCTGCCTGAAAAGTGGCAGTGGTTCCAGCAGGCGCGCTACGGCATGTTCATTCACTGGGGGCCTTATGCCGCCATCGGCCGCGGCGAGCAGGTGCTCCTGCGCGAGCACATGAACCCGGTTCAGTATGAGCAAGCCGCCTGCCGCTGGAATCCCGAGGAATTCGACGCCCGCCGCCTGGCGCGCATCGCCCGCGAGGCCGGCATGAAATACGCCTGCCTGACCACCCGCCATCACGACGGTTACTGCCTGTGGGACAGCAATTTAACCGATTACACCTGCGCCCGCCAGGCCCCCAAACGCGATTTCGTGCGTGAATATGTCGAGGCCTTCCGCGCCGAGGGCCTGCGCATCGGCCTTTACTACAGCTGGCTCGACTGGCGCGTTCCGGCCTACTTCGACGGCCCGGAGAAAAATCCTGAGGGCTTCGCCACCATGAAGGCCTACATTCACGGCCAAATCGAGGAACTGTTGACACGCTATGGCCAAATCGATCACTTCTTTTTCGACGGTTCCTGGCCGCGCACCTATGAAGAGCTGGGCAGCGCCGAGCTGGTGGCCAAAATGCGCGCCTGGCAGCCGGGCATTCTCATCAACAACCGTCTGGGAAAATCCGAAGGCAAAACGGTCAACGAAGAGGATGTCGGCTTGAGCGCCGATCGCGGCGATTTCGGCACGCCCGAATTGAACGTCACTGCCGAAAATCGGCTTTGGGAGGCCTGCCATGTGAGCACCTGGCGGCTGTGGGGCTATGCGCCGGGCGAGCAGGTCAAGCCGAGCGACCAATTGCTGGATCTTTTGTGCGAATGCGCCGAAAAGGGCGGCAATCTGCTGATGAACGTCGCGCCGGACGGACGGGGCAACATCCCGCCGGACGTCGAAAAAAATCTGCTGGAGGTCGGCCGCTGGCTGCGCGTCAACGGCGAAGCGGTTTACGGCACGGACAACGGAGACATCACCGAGTTTTTGACACACGGCCGCCAGACCTCGCGCGGCAACACGCTCTATCTAATCATCCGCTTCTGGGACGGCAACGACACGCTGCGCGTCAACGATCTTGTTAGCCGCGTTAAAAACGTCACGCTGCTGGCCACCGGACAGATTCTGCCCTTCGAGCAGACCGAAAGCGACCTGATTATCCACGGCCTGCCCGCCGAAAAGCCCTGCCCGCTGTTCCCGGTCATTCGCGTGGAATGCGCCGAGCCGATTCAAACCAACCAGTGGGGCCTTGAACGCAACTGGTGCGGCGACCCGGACAGACTGGCTCAGTGGGCCGCGCAGCGCGGCAAAACGGTCATGGTTGGCCGTTGATTTTCCGCCTCTGCACTTTCCCTGATAAACGAAACGACCCGCGCATAAGGTATCAGTATCCGTCCATGAGGAGGTCTCCTGCGATGAGAATACGGATACCGACGGCGCGGGCCATTCTTTTTTGTCTGTTAATGCTGCTGATCTCCCGGCGTGTAGCCGCGGAAGAAATCACCGTTTCGGCGCGCGCCGCCCTATTGATCGACGCCTCCAGCGGGCGCACGCTTTACGCGAAAAACGCCGACACGCGCTATCCCATGGCCTCGACGACCAAAATCATGACGGCGCTTCTGGCCCTTGAAAACAGCGCGCCGGACGATATCGTCACCGCCTCCGAGCGCGCCAGCAGCACCGGCGGCACATCGATTTATTTAAGCGTCGGAGAACAGCTGACCATGCACGACATGCTGCTGGGGTTGATGCTCCGCTCGGGCAACGACGCCGCCGTGGCCATTGCCGAGCATATCTCGGGCAGCGTTGAGGAATTTGCCGCTTTAATGAACGAACGCGCTGCCCAACTGGGGGCGGACGCGCAATTTGTTACGCCCAACGGGCTAGATGCCGACGGCCATGGCGCCTCGGCCCGGGCCATGGTGCTGATTGCCCGCGAAGCGCTGAAACGCGAGGATTTTCGCGCGCTGGTCAGCACGCAGCGGGCCGTCATTCCCTGGCGCGACAATCAATACAACCGGGTGCTCAGCAATAAAAACCGCCTGCTGCGCGAATACGAAGGCGCGACCGGCGTCAAAACCGGATTCACCAGCCGGGCTGGGCGCTGTTTGGTTTTTTCAGCCGAGCGCAACGGACTTGAACTGATCGGCGTCGTCCTTCATTGCGGCGCCTGGTTTGACGAGGCCGAGCGCCTGCTCGACTGGGGCTTTGAACACTTTTCCGTCGCCTGCGCCGCGCAGGCTGGAGAAGCCGTCGGCTCTGTACAGCTTCGCGGCGGAAAAGCCCCTTCCGTTTCATTGCTCGCCGAAAGCGACGTGTGCGCCGCCATATGCGCTAAAGACAGCTGGTCCATCGATTGGACGCTTAAAAAAGATCTTTGCGCGCCGATCCAGGAGGGCGACTGTCTGGGAACGCTCACCTTAATCGTCAATGGCGACAGCCTGATTTCAAGCCGTCTGCTGGCCGGAGAAACCGTCGCACGCCGGACATGGGTTGACGCATTTGTTAAAGTGCTGAATAATTGGCCGCTGCCCGCCTTCTGGGCGAACCGATCTGAAGGCAAAATCGTCTGAGAAAATAAGGAAACCCGCCGAATGCGCCTGAAAGGGCCGGTTGCGCATCCGGCGGGTTTTTGGTATAATACAATCTGTTCAATAAGAGAAAGGCGGCTTGGCCTTGGAAAATCAGACATCACAGGAGCCGATCATTCGCTTAAACGGCGTCAGCAAGGTTTATGCCATCGGCGAGGAAAAGCTCCGCGCACTCGATAATGTATCGCTGGACATCTACCCGGGCGAATTTGCCTGCATCATCGGGCGTTCCGGCTCAGGCAAATCCACGCTGCTCAATATGATGGCCGGGCTGGAAAAGCCGTCGCGCGGACGCATTCGCGTAGCCGGGCGTCAAATCGAAACCATGAACGAAGCCGAGCTGGTACGCTTTCGCCTTAAAAACGTAGGCTTTGTTTTCCAGTCGTTTAATCTTTTCGCCATGCATACGGCACTGGACAATGTCGCCATGCCGCTGGTTTACAAGGGCATTCCCCGTCCGCAAAGGCAATTGCGCGCCCGAAAAATGCTCGAAGCCGTGGGGCTGAAATCGCACATGCGCCATCGCCCCAGCGAGCTGTCAGGCGGCCAGCAGCAGCGCGTAGGCATTGCGCGGGCGCTGATCACCGGCACACGCATACTCTTTGCCGACGAACCGACCGGCAATCTCGATTTTAATACCTCGCGCGATATCCTGCGCCTGATCCGCACCATTTGCCGTGAACGCGGCACAACACTGATCATGGTCACGCACGATCCCGATATGGCTCAATACGCCGACCGCGTAATCCGTCTTCTGGACGGCCGCATTACTGAAAACACTCAAAACGCCTGCCCGGCCGACATCCCGGCCCGCACCGATGAGGAGACGCTATGAAAAAACAAAAACTGGCGGCGCTGTTTCTGGCGCTGACAATGCTCCTGGGAATGCCCACGGCCCGGGCCGAGGAAACGCCCGAGGCCAACACCACACAAACAGAAACCGAAACGCCTGTTTCCACAGTCACCCCTGCGGCAACCGAAACCACCACCCCTGTTCCCGCTGTCACGGACACAGCGACCGCCTCTGACACGCCTGCCGTCACTGACACGCCCGCTGTCACAGACACGCCTGCCGTCACTGACACACCTTCTGTCACTGACACACCTTCTGTCACTGACACACCCGCTTCAACAAGCACGCCGCGTCCCGACTATCCGCGAGCTTGGTTCGAGACGTCCATGGCCCTCGTCGATGTTTCGTCGGCCCGTCAGGGCGGCCAAATCATTGTTGCGCTGCCCATTGCCATTGAAATGCAAAACGGCGCGCGCACCTACAGCAATGCCTCGGGCAGCCTGTCCGGCTGGACACCGGCCTCCGAGACCTCCCCATTCTACTTCAGCCAGGACATCATGGCGCTGCCTCTGGGCGCGGGCTGGGAGCTGGATCGCTGCGAAACCGCCGCGCTCAATGATCTGTTCCATCTCTCCTCAGCCTCCGTACAGGATATGATCGCCTTTGCGCCGGAAAACAACGACTGGAACATGCCGGCCGCAACGGCCTACAACGCCGGTTACGCTGTTTTTCGTCTGGACATTGCCGACAACGCTCCCACCGGCCGTCAGTTCATCGTCTTCGTCTATGACGGCGGCGATGAACTGATGAACACTGAAAAGGTGGAATTTGCGCTGGAATTTTCCATCGACGCCGCGCCCGTCATAACCGATGAGCCCACCACAGAACCGACGGACGAGCCCACCGACACCCCGGAAGGCCCCGACGAACCCTCGGGCGAAGGCGAGGTCATGATCGGCCAGATGGCCGTTCAGACGCTGAAAGTCGGCCAGAGCGGCGTCACGCTGGCCATTCCCGTCTCCTATGCCGACGTCACCGTGCGCATTTACAGCAACCGAAACGATGAAGGCGCGGTACTTGAACCGGGAGCCAACGGCTTCAGCGATGAAATCCTGAATTACATCGAGTGGCTCGATATCGAAATCAGCGCCGAAACGGCCGCCGATCCGACGTTCCCCTTTGTGCTGGCCGAGCAGGGCGTCTCCAAAACAGTCATTGCCGATGGTGTGAACTATGGCTACGCCGTCTTTTCCGGGCTGAGCGTCAAAACCAGCCTGTCTAACGGCACCGTAGCCGTTCCCTTCACGGCGCGCTATACCGACGCCTTCACCGGAGAAACCCAATCGGTTGATTTAAGCGCGCTGGTCAACATCACCGGCGCAAGAACCAGCAGCGGCGGCGGGGGAAGCAGCAGCTACGTTGCCCCGACGGCGGCTCCTCAGGCCCGCGTGATCGTCGAAAGCATCGCGACCAATCCCGCGCAGGTTCAGGCCGGCGATTCGTTTGAACTTATCCTCATGCTGCGCAACACCAGTCAAAAGCAATACGTTCAGAACATGCGTGTCACCATTGATTCGGAAAACGACGTGCTGATTCCCCAAAGCGGCTCCAACACCGTCTACATCGACAGGATTGACGCTCAGGGCGTTTGCGAACTGCGCTATCCCGTGCGCGCCAATCTGGAAATTCCGGATCGCCCACTCAAGGTGGACGTCTCCATCGAATATGAGGATTCGTCGGTTGCCTCGCAGTCGGCCGCGCAGCAGCTGGTCATCTCCGTCGGGCAGAAGATGCGCTTAAGCGTCAGCGAACCGGTGCTGGACGCCTCCTCGCTCTATGCCGGAGACAGCGTGAATGTGACCCTGCAGGTCATCAACGAGGGCCGCACAACCCTCTACAACGTCTCCGTAACGCCGATCTGCGACAACCCTGATCTGTCGCTGCCCACCTCCGCCTATCTGGGCAACATGGAAGGCGGCACCGCCAAAAAGGCCGAACTGAGCCTGATTCCCGGCGAAGCGGGCGATTACAGCGCCGATCTTCTGGTCAGCTGGGAAGATGCGCTGGGCGAAAAGTACACAGAAACCCGATCCGTGACCTTTTCTGCGCTGGCCGAGGAAACCATCGACTATGGCACCTCCACCGGCAACACGCAGCTTGACTATTACAGCACGGACATTTCCGGCTTTGACGACAGTTACGAAGCCGATGAGGATGCCTCCTACATCATGACGCTATTGCCCTGGTGGATTTACGCAGCAGCAGCGGGACTGTATTTTGTCATTGTGATTTATATTGCCGTGAGCATGCGCTCGCGCCGCAGAAAGGCGCTTGAGGACGATGAGATGGATTGACATACTCGAGCAAAGCCTGCACAATCTCTTTCGGCGCAGACTGCGCACGCTTCTGACCATGCTGGGCGTGGTGATCGGCACAGCCGCCATCATCGTCACGCTCTCTCTGGGCGCGGGGGCGGAAAAAGCCCAGATGGACGCGCTCGAATCAACCACCAACCTCAAGCTCATTGAGGTTTCGCCCCACTACGGCTATGCGCTTTCCGCCGACCAGGAGCGCCGCGTCACGCGGATTACCGATGCGGTCGTTTCCGATATCCGCGCCATGCAGGGCGTGGACGCCGTCACGCCGCTGGTCACGGTGCTTCTGGGCGCTCAGACTCTCGTCAAAACCGGCGACTACGAAAACGCCACCACGCTTCTGGCCGTCATTCCCGAGGATTTTGCCAAAATCCAGCCGCTTAAAAGCGGCGTCTACTTCTCCGGACGCACAGACCGCATGGAATTTATCATGTCTGAAGTCGCGCTGCTGGATTTCGTCGATCCCAACGAGGACTATCAGTGGATTGATGCCTATTCCATTCTTCAGGCCGGCGGCGAGCTTCCCCTCCCCAGCATCGACTGGTATTCCAGCCGCTATACCATGACGCTGCGCTGGGAGGATTACGAAAACTATCTGCAAAACAACTACGAGCCAGAAATTCACGAAACCGATTTCAAGGCCAAAATGACCGGCATCATCGCCGCCGACCCCAACGACTGGCGCTTTTCCTATTATGCTATCGTCAATCTGAACTGGCTTAAAAAGATCTACCGCGAAAACCGGGACTTTTTCAAGAGCCAGGGCTTTGAAATGACTGGATACGACACGGTCTATGTGCTCTGCAACACGGTGGACGATGTTGAAGGCGTCATCAAGCAGCTCAACGATTACGGCCTTCAGTATTCCAGCCCGTTGGAAACAGTCGCCCTCATGAAAAAGCAAATTGCCATGATGCAAGGCTTTCTGGGCTTCATCGGCGCCATCTCCATGCTGGTGGCGGCCCTCTCCATCGCCAACACCATGATGATGAGCATTTATGAGCGCACGCGCGAAATCGGCGTGATGAAGGTGCTGGGGTGTCGGCTCGGCAACATTCGCGCGCTGTTTTTGACGGAAGCAGCCTACATCGGCCTGTTCGGCGGTGGCGCGGGCCTTCTGCTGTCGCTGGGGCTGTCCTTTGCGCTGAACAATGTCGAATGGCTTCAGTCGGTCGTCTCGAGCGTCCTTTCTGGCGCGGATATGTTTTCGGCCGGAACAGCCACGTCCATCATCTCGCCCCGCCTGGCCTGGGGAACATGGCTGTTCGTCATCGCCGTATCGATCGTTTCGGGACTGTACCCGGCACACCGCGCCATGAAGCTCTCCTCGCTGGCCGCCATCCGCAACAGCGACTGACCGCCCCTCACAAAACCCATGTTTTTTCGGAGGAATGCCATGATGCGTTTAAGACGCATACTCTGCACGGCGCTCGTGCTTCTGGCTCTGAGCATTTCCGCGGCTCAGGCCGAGGAGACAACAGCCGCCTTTGGCCGGGAGTTTTCCGGGCAATACGCTGCCTATGGCGAGTGGATTACGCTGCGCTACAGCGTGTATAATACGCTTTCCGAGCCCATGACCAACGTTGCCGTCAGCGATCCGCTGGTGGGCGATGTCGGCTATGCCGCCCGGCTGGAACCCCATGAATCGCTTTGTTTCACCGCGCGCATCCGCATAACGGCCGATTGCCTGAGTTCGCCTATGCTCAGCTACGAAGCGCTGAGCAATTCCCTAGCGTTAACAGCACCACAGGCGCAAATTATTCTGGAAAACGCCGCGCTCTCGGCCGTGCTCGAGGAAAAGGAAGAAGACAACGCACATCGTTTGATCCTCACCGTCACCAACGAGGGAAACGCCCCTGTTTATGGCCTCAAGGTCGTCGATCAGCTGCTGGGCGATATGGGGCCTGCCCTGCCTGTTCTTGAAGCCGGTGAAAGCGCCTGTTTTGAGCGCGCCGTTGACGATTCCGACACGCACCAGTGCCACGTCACGGCCACCAGCGCGGCCCGGCAGACTCTGAAAATCGAATCAAATAGCCTGAAAACTCAAAACAGCGCGCCCCCCGGCACGGGAACGGTCACACTGTCCGCGCGGGAGAACAACGGCCAGATACTGCTTTCCATCGACAACGCCACCGGCCGGACCCTTGAGGAGGCGGTGCTGTGCGAACAAACCAGCAATGAAACGCGCACTCTTCATTTCCTGCCGTGCGGAGAGACGACTGACATCCTGTGGCCACTTTCCGATTCGGCCGCTGAAAGCGAAGCTCTCCTCTTTGAGCTGACGCTGCCCGGCGGCGACGTTTTCTCGGCCGCTCCCCTCGTCCGCTCGAACATGGAAAGCGACGCCGCCTCGCCTAAGGAAGATGCTGCGCTGCCAGACGGCTTGTCATTCCGCCTGGCCGACAACCCGCAGACCTACCGCGACATGATGATCGGTGCTGCTCTGGTCCTGGCCGGACTGATCGTCGTCCTCTGGCTGAACGCCGCACGGCTCCGACGCCGCGAACGCCGACGCCGCCTCAAAAAGCGCCAGGAAATGCGCAAAAAACAACGTTTGAACCCAAAACAGCTTAACAAGGAGAACAGCTTATGACTTACATCGGATTTGACATCGGCGGAACCAAATGCGCCGCCTGCCTGGGCGTCCAAAGCGCCAACGGCATCGACATCGTCAGTAAAAAGGCCTTTCCCACGCCCGACACCTGGCAGGAAGCGCTCGAAAAGCTCTTCCTGACCGCCGAGGAACTGCTCGCTAATCACCCGGAAGCGCCGGCGGCCTGCGGCTTCAGCTGCGGAGGCCCGCTCGATTCGGCGCGTGGACTGGTCATGTCCCCGCCCAATCTGCCCGGCTGGGACAATGTTCCCGTGGTGGTGCTGGCCGAGGAACGCTTCCACATTCCCGCCTTCCTTGAAAACGATGCCAATGCCTGCGCGCTGGCCGAGTGGCGCTGGGGCGCGGGACAGGGCGCGCACAGCATGGCCTTTCTGACCTTCGGCACCGGACTGGGCGCCGGACTGATTCTGGACGACCGGCTGCTGCGCGGCGCCAACGGCAATGCCGGCGAGCTGGGCCACATCCGCCTGAGCGCCTACGGCCCGGCAGGCTATGGCAAAGAAGGCTCGTTCGAGGGCTTCTGCTCCGGCGCAGGCATCGCGCAAATGGCCGTCACGCTGGGCAAAAGAGCCCTGCAAAATGACCGCCGCCCGGCCTATTACGGCGATCATCCCGAGTTGATCACCACCAAAGACGTGGCTGCCGCCGCTTATGCCGGCGATGAAACGGCCCTCGAAGTCTTCGAACGCTGCGGCGAAAAGCTGGGCGAAGGCCTCTCCGTGCTGGTGGACATCATCAATCCGGAGGTCATCGTCATCGGCTCGGTCTTTATGCGCTGCGAGGACCTGCTGCGTCCGGCCATGGAGCGCGTCATGAAGCGCGAGTGCCTGGGCGCATCGCTGTCGGCCGTGCGCGTTGTCGCGGCGCAGCTGGGCGAGCGCATCGGTGATTGCGCTGCTCTGTGCGCCGCCGAATACGGCCTGTCCTGCCGATAATGGCAACAATTTTCGAGGAAATATCTTCCAGCATGCAACCGGCTGGACCTTTAAAACGCCCAAAGCAATGAACAACCGCTCAATGAGGTGACTGTCTCCTTGAAACGTTTTCTCTCCTGGCTGATCGTCCTTCTGCTCCTGCCGGTCTGGGCCTCGGCACAGAGCGTTCCGGCCAATCCCATGGCTCCCAAGGGCGAAAGCATCTATATAACGCCCAGCCCAGCCCCCGAACCGACGCCTCCCCCCTCGCCGGCGCCGACGCCAACCGCAAAACAAACGCCCACGGAGGAGCCGACGGCCACGGCCATGTCCGCTCCCGCTCAGCCCGAGAATGACTACCTGATCGACGACATGCTGGATGAGGAAACCATCGCCCGGCTGGATGAAGAAGTCAAGGATTATCTGATCGGCACGGGCGAATTGATCGACAGCGTGGAGGGCGTGCGCAACATACTGCTTATCGGGCTGGATGCGCGCCCGGGCGAAACGCAGTCCCGCTCGGATACCATCATCATCCTGACCATTGACGGCAACAACAACGCCATCAAAATGACCTCGATCCTGCGCGATCTGTATGTCTCCATTCCCGGGCGCAGCAACAACCGCATCAACACGGCCTGGGTCTATGGCGAATTTGACCTGCTGCGCGAAACCATCCGCGAAAATTTCGGGCTGGACATTACGGAATATGTCACGGTTGATCTTTCGCTGCTCATCGATCTGGTCGATCAGATTGGCGGGCTGACACTGACTGTCGAATCTGAAAGGCAGCGCAACGCCATCAACGGCGTGATCGACGCCTACAACTATCAGTTTGGCGAGCCGAACAACGACGGGCTGATTACCGAGCTGGACGAACAGCTGATGAACGGCAAGCAGGTCGAAGCCTATGCGCGCTATCGCAAAATCGATTCCGACTTTCAGCGCAGCGAACGCCAGCGCGAAGTGCTGGGTAAAATCTTCGACAAGATCAAAACCATGTCACTGGTTGAGCTGACCAAGCTGGCGGTCTACGCCATTGATCGCGTACAGACCAATCTCTCCCTCAACGATGTGGTTTCGCTTATTCCCGTCATGTACGCTATGCAGGACGCCTCCATCGAGCAGATGACCCTGCCCTATGACGGCGAATATCAGAGCAAGACCGTCTCCGGCATGGCCGTGCTGGTTCCCAATCTTCAGGCCACGCAGACGCGGCTGAAATCCTTTATCTACGGCGACGAGGAAGACTAACTCTCCCACAGCTTTAAACGCCATTTCTTTTCCCAATCCGGCGCATAATGCGCCGGATGTCAGCCTGTCAAAAAAGGTCGCAAAAAGCGGCCTTTTCTGATATAATAGAGGC
>CAYOTH010000030.1:0-11285 GCA_964406835.1 uncultured Oscillospiraceae bacterium | reverse complement strand
GCTGACCTTCGAGATCACGCCTGCGCAGCTGAGCGTCAGCGGCACAGCGGAAGTCACGAAGCTGGGCTATGGCCAGCGGCTTAAGGCCGGCAAGGACGGCTCGACAGACCGGGATAAGACCGCCAGCGATATGATCTCCAAACTGACTGTGACCGGCATCAACGGCACCGGTGTGGCAGGCTATTGGGAGTGGACGACCAAGATAGGCGAGCTTTTGCCCGCCAGCGCGACAGACGATTCTGAGGACTTTGGCGACGGATATTCCGTGGAAGCGAAATTCGTGCCGACCTCGGATAAGCCCGGAAACTACGCCGAGCTGACGCAGGAGTTCACCGTGGAGGTTGCCCGTGCGATACCGGATACGCAGGGAATTATCGGCAAGGTGGTGGGCGACCACATCTATCAGCCTGCCGAGGGTCAACCGGTTAACCGGCTGTCTGATTATAAGCCGGTTATTGACCAGAGTCCCAAAAACCCCGTGGACAGCAGCCTGACTATTAAGGGCAAGGTGGAATGGGCAAATGGCGGCGTATATCCGACGAAGACTCAGAAGTACAACGCCAAATTCATTCCCGACGCTGAAACGATCGATGGAAAGACGGGCAAAAACTACGAGGATGCGACGGTCCAGATCGCTGTAAATGTCGATTCTCAGTTGTCGATTACGCTTACGACATCTGATGGCGAAGACAGGTTCTATGATTCGGACGGCAACGCGATATCGTATGCAAAGTCTTATCATGATGGTACCGAAACAAATTCGGTCGAAATATTCTTCGAAATCTACCTTGGAGACGATGAGTTGGGGCCGGTGTATATCTACCAGGCCAAAGTATATATGACCGATGGAACTTACTTGGGTAAGACAACATACGCGAAATTCATTAAAGATAAAGGTGAGAGTAGTATAGTAGTACCTAGTGGTACTTACAAGCCGTATATCTCTTATTATTTTATAGATGCCTACTATCAGGAAGGCGGAAAAAATAGATATGGTGCTCTGCTGTTAGGTGAAAAATTTTTGCCAATAATGAATCGTTTCGATATCAGGGTGGAGCTTGTTCTTGAACCGATTCCCGAGGATGATCAAACCCAGACTGCGATGCTGGCGATGAACGGTCCGGCGATTGATTTGGCGGCTGTGCCCACGGCTGAACCTACGACCGAGCCTACGGTTGAACCGACGCTTGAGCCTACGCTTGAACCTACGACCGAGCCTACGGCTGAGTTGACGGTTGAGCCGACGGCAGAGCCTACGACCGAGCCTACGGCTGAGTTGACGGTTGAGCCGACGGCAGAGCCTACTCTTGAGCCTACGACCGAGCCTACGGTTGAACCGACGCTTGAGCCTACGCTTGAACCTACGACCGAGCCTACGGCTGAGTTGACGGTTGAGCCGACGGCAGAGCCTACGACCGAGCCTACGGCTGAGTTGACGGTTGAGCCGACGGCAGAGCCTACTCTTGAGCCTACGACCGAGCCTACGGTTGAACCGACGCTTGAACCTACGACCGAGCCGACGGCAGCGCCTACAGCTGAGTTGACGGTTGAGCCGACGGCAGAACCTACCCAGGAAGTCCCGGCCTCCGATGAAGCGGCCTGAGGCTTTCGGGAAGACAAGACACGATGCAGTTGAAGAACAGAACAACAGGAAGCCTTATTCACCGGGCAGGAAGGGCGTTGGCTCTTCCTGCTGCGGCGTTGCTGGCGGCGCTGATGATCTGGACAGCCGCTTTGGCTGAGGGGACGATCACCGTGTGCGTTCTTGATTCGGGATGCAATGTGGCGGATGTCGAAGGCGAAAGCTTTCTCTCCGGCGACGAAGCGCTGACGGATTCCATCGGCCATGGCACGAATATCTGCGCGCTGGTACAGGGCATGGCTCCGGAAGCCCGGGTGGTCATGCTGAAGTGCTTTGACGACATGAACAACGACGAGGAGGAGCCGATAGCCAAAGCACTGAGAGCGGCGGTGGATGTGTATCACGCGGATGTCATCAACATGAGCTGGACGAGCACCGCCGAAAGCGACGGGCTGCGCGAGGCCATCGCCTATGCCCGGGAGCAGGGCGCGGTGCTGGTCGCCTCGGCGGGCAACCTGAGCCTCGCGAGTGGTCTGGGTTCCGTCATTTATCCGGCTGCGTATGACGCGGTTATCGGCGTGGCGGGTGTTGATTTGACTAAGGAGGGGCAGCCGTCAACCAGCCTGTGGTATCTGTACGGCCAGCAGGTGGATGTCTGTGCGCGAGGCGATTGCGGCGACGAAAAGGGCTCGTCCTATGCGGCGGCCCGCATTTCCGGCTTGATTGCCGCGGCGCTTCAAGACGGCATGGAACCGGCGCAGATCGACGAGTATCTGGCCGGGATGGCCAGCGACATGGGCACCCCCGGGCGCGATGACCGCTTCGGCTGGGGCTATGTTGAAACCGATTGACAGAAACGAAAAAATGCGATCAGCGCACCGTGTGGGCTGGCCGCATTTTTTGTATACCCAAAATACAAAACGCCCGAGGACGTTGCTTCTTGGAATTGTGCTTTGGCGTGGCAAACTTCACGGTTTTGTGTTATAATACTAGGCAATATCGGCTGGTGATTTGGGCAGATGCCGGCGCTGAAGGGATGGTGGGAGCATGACGTATAAAATGGCCATTTGCGATGATTCTGCTGCTGACAGGGAGTATGTTTCCAATAGGGTGCAGCATTGGGCGGATGAGGCCGGTCATGCGGTTTGTATACAGATGTTCCCTTCGGCGGAGAGCTTTTTGTTTCATTATGCCGAGGAAAGCGACTATGATATTTTGCTGCTGGATATTGAAATGGGCGGCATGGACGGCGTGACCATGGCCAAGCAGCTGCGCCAAAGCAATGACGCCGTTCAGATTATCTTCATTACGGGTTATTCAGATTATATTGCCGAGGGCTATGAGGTTTCGGCGCTGCATTATCTGATGAAGCCGGTCAAGGAGGACAAGCTGAGCGCGGTTCTTACGCGGGCTACCGAAAAGCTGGCCAAGAACGAGATCGTTTTGACCTTTGAGGTGGGCGGCGAGATGATGCGCGTGCCGATTTATCAGATTCGCTATGCCGATGTGCGGGGAAATTATGTGACCGTTCATGCGCAAAGCGACGTGACCGTCAAAATGACGCTGGGCGAGCTGGAAAAACGGCTGGACGGGCGCTTTCACCGAGTGGGGCGTTCTGCTCTGGTGAATTTGAGTATGATCAGCCGCGTTACCAAGACGGAAATTAAACTGAGCGACGGCGCCGTGCTGCCCCTGCCCCGGGGCGCTTACGAGCCGCTGAACCGGGCGATTATTGCCCAGACCTGAAGGCGGCGAAAAGCGCCCGGCGTATGATTGCTGGGAGGCCCGCGGAATATCATGTGCAGGAGAAGAGAACATGTCGTTTTTTTCAAAGAAAATCGATAAGCAAATTGATTCTTATCAGCATGAGCTGATCGAAACCCATTACCGGGAAGTGGATAACATGTACCGGCAGATGCGCGGCTGGCGGCATGATTATCGAAATCACATCCAGACCATGAAGGCCTATGCGGCGCTTGAAGATTGGGAGGCCATCAGGCGGTATCTGGATCTGCTGGACGAGGATCTGACCACGGTGGATACCGTGATTAAAACCGGCAATCCCATGACCGATGCCATTTTGAACTCCAAAATCTCTTTGGCGAAATCCAAGGCCATTACGGTGGTGGCAGATGCGCACATTCCCGTTCAGCTGAAATCCTCGGAAATTGATCTGTGCTGCATTTTGGGCAATTTGTTTGATAATGCCATTGAGGCCAGCCTGGAGCTTCCGGTGGGCCAGCGGATTATTCGCGTTTATATGGATATGCGTGGCACGCAGCTCTATATTTCCTTTACCAATTTTACGGCGGGCAAGAAAATGAAAAAGGAAGGCAAGCGCTTTCGCAGCACCAAAGGCGAGGGGCATGGCTTCGGGTTGGTGCGGATTGATGCCATTGTGGAGCGGCTGGAGGGCTATGTCAATCGAAACAGCGAAGACGGCGCATTCACTACAGAAATACTGATTCCGCAGTTGTAAGGCCGCGCAATTCGTCCCCCGGAAACGACAATTCGTCCCCAGAATGTGCAGGGGGCGATTTTTTGTGTTAGGATATACTCAGAAAGGAAGGTGCTCCTTTGTGTTGAATCAAGAAGCAAAAAAGGAAAAAGCGCCCAAGCCCAAATATGGCATGGGTTCAAACGTCTGGTATATGATTCGGATCGCCTGGTCATGTGCCGAGAAAAAGGTCATCGTGCTCAGTCTGCTTTCTGCGCTGAGCGCCGTGATGCTCAATCTGATCAACCTCTATGTTTCCCCGACGATTCTTTCGGCGGTGGAACGGCAAGCGCCTGCGTCGGAGTTGCTGGGTACGATCGGCGTTTTTGTGTTGGCACTGATGCTGGTTTCGGCGGCCTCAGCCTATGTCAACGCCAACACGTTGAATGGGCGTGTCAGCGTTCGGCAGGAGCTTATTGCCCAGCTCAACCGAAAAAGCGCGACGACCTCTTATCCGAATTTGTTTAATGAAGACTTCCAAAAGCTCAGCACCAAAGTGCAGAGCGTAGTCGGGTCGAATTCGGAGGCTTCGGAGGCCGTCTGGACGACGCTGACCGACTTGACTCAGAACATTCTGGGCTTTATCGTGTATGTTTTTCTGCTTTTCAGCGTGCAACCGGTATTGATAGCGGTGATTCTGATCACCACGCTGGTCGGCTATTGGGCAGGCCACTATGCCAACGAATGGGGCTATCGGCATCGCGATGAGGAAGCGAAGTATACCAGGCAATTGAGCTATCTTTCCGTTAAGGTTTGCACCACGGAGGCGGCAAAGGATATTCGCATCTTTGGCCTGCGCCCGTGGATTGAGGAACTGTATGCCAAGGCGCAGCGGGGCTATCAGGCTTATCAGAGCAGGGCGCAGGGCGTCTATGTGTGGGCCGGTATTGCCGATCTGGTGCTGAGCTTTTTGCGCAATGGATTGGCTTATGCCTATCTTATTGCGCTGGTCGTCAATAACGATTTGAGCGTGGCGGAGTTTTTGTTGTTTTTCACGGCGGTCAGCGGCTTTACCGTCTGGATTACCGGAATTTTGAATGGCTTTAATACGCTACACAAGCAATCGCTGGATTTGTCCACCATTCGGGAATGTCTGGAGTTTGAAGAGCCGTTCCGCTTTGAAGAGGGCGAGCCTATTCAGGCGCGGCCTGGCGAGATGCATGAAATCAGACTGGACAATGTTTCCTTCCGCTATCCCGGGTCCGAAAGCGACACGCTGAGTCATATTAATCTGACGCTGCATCCCGGCGAAAAACTGGCGGTTGTCGGGCTTAATGGCGCCGGAAAAACCACGCTGATTAAGCTGATCTGCGGCTTCCTGGATCCGACGCAGGGACGCGTTCTCCTGGATGGGCAGGATATTCGCACCTTTAACCGCAGGGACTACTACGCGCTGTTTTCGGCGGTGTTTCAGAGCTTTTCGCTGCTGGCCGGAACCGTTGCCGCCAATGTGGCGCAGGACGATGAAGATATTGACCGGGAACGCGTTAAAGCCTGCGTGGAGAAGGCCGGATTGCGCAAAAAGATTGAATCGCTGAAGGATGGCTATGAAACCTGCTTGAACCGCGATGTGTATGAGGATGCCGTGATGTTCTCCGGCGGCGAAACGCAGCGGCTTATGTTGGCCCGCGCGCTTTATAAGGATGCGCCCTTTATTATACTCGATGAGCCGACGGCGGCGCTTGATCCCATTGCCGAATCGGAAATGTATCTAAAGTACAATGAGATGACCGGCGGCAAATCTTCGGTCTATATTTCGCACAGGCTGGTGAGTACTCGTTTCTGTGACCGCATTATTCTCATTGCCGGGGGTGGCATTGCGGAGGAAGGAACGCATGAGTCGCTTTTGGCACAGGGCGGGCAGTATGCCGAGCTGTATGCCGTGCAGAGCAAATACTATAAGGAAGGAGTGCATGAGGATGAAGAAAACTGAGAAAAAGTCCATGGCTGAAATCTTCCGGCTGAATATCTGGGCGTTTAAAATTTTTTATCATCGCTATCCGCAGATGATTATATCCCGCTTTGTCAGCCTTTTTGTGAAGGCACTGACGCCGTATGTGGAGATTTATCTTTCGGCGCTGGTTATTGACGAGTTGGCCAGCGGCCGGGACATGAAGCGGCTCACAATGCTTGTGCTGGCGACGCTGTTTTCCGCTGCGGTTATTGCACTGGCCAATACACTCCTGAAAAAATGGACCAATACGCAGAACATGGGCATGTGGCTGAAGGTTTTGAAAATACAGGGCGACAAGCTTTTGGATATGGACTATGTCAGCCTGGATGATCCCCACACGGCGGAGATTTTATCGACAATTCGGCAGAACCAAAATGGCGGAGGCTGGGGCCTTTACCGGGTGCTGCAGTCCTTTGAAATGCTATGCTCGTCGGTTTTGACCATTCTGGGCGGCGTGGCGCTGACGTTCTTTCTCTTTGTTAGCCCCATGCCGGAAAGCGCTGGTTCTTTGACGATGCTTAATCATCCGCTGGTTGTGCTGGGCGTGATCGCTGCCATGCTGGCCGTTACCTTTGGTGCGCCGGTTCTGGAAAGCAAGGCGGGCAGCTATTATGCACGGAATGCCAATTCGCACAATCTGGGCAATCGCCTGTTCGGCTTTTTCGGCTGGCTGGGCTACGAAGGAGATCTTGCGCTGGATATGAGAATCTATCGCCAGGATAAGATTTGCGATCGCATCAACAGAAATAAGGAAGGAATCTTCTCCTCCAATGGCCTGTTTGCCCATTTGGCGCGTGGCCCGATCGGATTTTATACGGCGGCCAGTGCAGCCGTATCGGTGATTTTTACCGGAATAGCCTATGGCTTTGTGTGCTTGAAGGCGCTTTCCGAGGCGTTTGGTCTGGGTTCGGTTACGCAGTATATTGCATCCATCACCAAGGTGTCGAGCGGTATGTCCAGCCTGGTGGCGGTGCTGGGCGATATGCGCAACAATGCGCCCTTTGTGGAGCTGACCTTTGAATTTCTGGATATTCCCAACAGCATGTATCAGGGCAGCCTGACGGTGGAAAAGCGCCGGGATAGAAACTACCAGGTGGAATTTCGCGATGTTTCCTTCAAGTATCCCGGCAGCGACCAGTATGCGCTGCGCCATGTCAATATGAAATTTGAGATCGGCAAGCGGCTGGCGGTGGTGGGCATGAACGGCAGCGGCAAAAGCACCTTTATTAAGCTGCTTTGTCGGCTGTATGACCCTACCGAAGGCGAGATTCTCTTAAATGGCATCAACATTCGAAAATACAACTATCGGGAATACATGGATATTTTCTCGGTTGTCTTTCAGGATTTCAAGCTGCTGAGCCTGAAGCTGGGTGAGAATGTGGCGGCCAAGGTCGATTATGACAGAGAACGCGTTGAAGATTGCCTCAAAAAGGCAGGCTTTGGAGAGCGGCTTGCCGAAATGCCGGCCGGAACAGAAACCTATCTTTATCAGGAGTACGACAAAAGCGGCGTGGATGTTTCTGGCGGCGAGGCGCAGAAGATTGCCATAGCTCGCGCGCTTTACAAGGATGCGCCGTTTATTATACTGGATGAGCCGACGGCGGCGCTGGACCCGATTGCCGAAGCAGAGATCTACACGAAATTTGATGAGATTGCCGGGAACAAAACGGCGATCTACATTTCGCATCGCCTCTCTTCCTGCAAGTTCTGTGATGAGATTGCCGTTTTCCATGAGGGAAGCGTTGTTCAGCACGGCACGCACGATCAGCTGGTTGCCGACGAGCAGGGCAAGTATTATGAGCTTTGGAATGCTCAGGCGCAGTATTATACGGCCTGAAGCGGGCAGCAGAGGAAAGGCCTTGAAGGAACAATGATAAAAGCAGAGCACAGCGCTTCGATTTTGGGGCGGCTGTACTCTGACTATGTTTTGGATGTCTTTGTGATTGAAATGCCCACTTTTGTCGGAATAATCACATTAAACGGCGTAGGGCTCCAGGCGCAGCGGCATGAATTGCTTCGGGCGAAGGAAACGGACATGGCGCGTTTCGTTTTGGATTATAAGTGAGGATGCCATTCACTCAATTGCAATTTCTTTTGACGAAATCATATTTATTATTTTGTACCATGTCAATGCGGCGCGACATAAATAAATGAAAAATGGTGCATTTGAATCTCTATTATGAAGAGAAATTCAAAAGACGGAAAAGGTCATGCGGGACAGGGCCAGAGCAGCGGTGCAACATGCTTAATGCCATGATATTATAAATATATGAAATATGGTGATTAATAAGAACTGTGATTAAAGAAAAAATGATAATTAATGCCATCTTAATGGGAAGTGAGATAGACATTGAATCCCATTTGGTATAAAATACTTACGGAAAAGATAGGAAGTCTATTTTGATAGGAAATTCCTGTACAAAAGCAGCGAGGGCGTTGCCAAGAATGAGGGTGGTCCTTGCGGTGCTTGCAATCATTTTTTTGAAAAACAGGGTCTTTCGCCTGGACGAAGGACTTAATATGAGATTGTGTATCAAGGCCATGACAGAGCCGGTCAAGGGAGCGATGGACGATGAGTGACAAGGATTTGCGCAAGCTCGGGCGTTTGGAGCTGGTCGATATCCTTTGTCGTCAGCGTGAAATGATTGACGAGCTCAGTGAGGAAAACCAAAAGCTACAGACGCGCGCGGAGGAAGCCGAAAAGCGCTGTGGGGATTATGCCGCCGCGCAGCAGGACGACGCGGAGCGCAGAGCCGAAAACGACGCCCTGCGCAGCGATATGGAGCACCTTCTTGAAATGATTGAGTCTATGGCCGATTCGGCGTCATCGGCCCGGAACACGGAAGCGGCGCATAGCGAGGCGCAGGCGGAGGCAGAAGACATCATCACTCAGGCCCGCGCCCAGGCTGAGGCGCTGCTGGCTCAGGTCCAACAGGAAATCGCCCGGCAGAGAGCGGATTTTGCCCGGCAGTGCGAGGAATTGGCAAACGGCTATCTGAAGCTGGATAATCTCTTTGATGATCATGAGGAGACGATCACGCATGACGCATGAATCATTGCCAAGCCTTGAGGCGCTTCGGGCCGAGCAGAAGCGGCTTCGGCACCGGCGCAGTTATCGCAGAGCCTTGAGCAGCACGGTGGCCGCTCTGGTGGTTGTGGCGGCAGTGGCCGTGTTGGTTTCGACGATTTATATGCCGGTTTTTCGAATTACCGGCTCAAGCATGGAACCCAACCTGAACGACGGCGATATTATTGTGGCCATGAAAACCAGTAGCTTCGAGCGCGGGCAGGTCTGCGGGTTCTATTTTAACAACAAGCTTTTGCTTAAACGCGTCATTGCAACGGCCGGAATGTGGGTTACGATTGACGATGACGGTTATGTGTATGTCAACGACGAAAAAATTGAAGAGCCCTATGTCACCGATCGCAGTAAAGGAATTTCTGATTTGGAATATCCCGTGCAGGTGCCGGACGGTAGCGTGTTTGTGCTGGGCGATCACCGATCGACCTCGGTAGACAGTCGCAGTTCGGTCGTGGGTTTTATCAAAGCCGAGGAAACCGTCGGCCAGATTGTTATGCGCATTTGGCCGCTGACAGATCTTGGATTCATACAATAAGCCTCACAGGTTTGCTTTTGAAATCTCATGGGGGAGCTGTCTATGAACAGACTGGAAAATCTTAAAAATTACATAGACGAGTGCATCCGAAACAGGGCACGGCGCAGGCGGCTTTATGCTGTGGTGACGGTTTTGTCCATGCTTGTGGCGCTGGGTGTGGCGGTTGAGCTGGTCAAGCCGGCGGTTACGGCCACGGCGCCGCCTGAATGCGGCCACGAGGCGCATGTTCATGGCGAGAGCTGCTATGAAACGCACAGAGTGTGCGGCTTGGAAGAGGACGAAAATCATCAGCATGATGCGCCATGCTACGTAACAGTACTGAACTGTCAGAAAGAGCAGCATACGCACAACGAGGATTGTTATCCTCAGACACTAGCCGAAGTCACCATGGCGCCAACGGCGACACCTGAAGTGACGGCGACGCCTGAAGCGACGATCACGGCTGAAGCAACGGCGACGCCTGAAGTGACGGCCACGGCTGAAGCAACGGTCACGGCTGAAGCAACGGCGACACCTGAAGTGACGGCGACGGCGACGCCTGAAGCGACGATCACGGCTGAAGCAACGGTCACGGCTGAAGCAACGGCGACACCTGAAGTGACGGCGACGATTATGCCGTTTGTACTGACTGCTCAGGAGGGGACAAACTTCCTGCTGGCGGGCGAAACGGGCATGTGGCCTTTTGAGGCGATTGGCGCGCAGACGATTGAAGCATGCATTCTTTCGGCAGACGGAACGGCGATCTATGCCGAAACGCTGTCGCCGGATGCCGCAGCTTTCAGCGCGGTTCTTTCGGAGGCCGGGCTGTACACGGTGCGGCTGGCGGCTGTTTGCGGTGAGGATGTCCGAATGATTGAGTGGCCGGTGGTGGTTAGCGGCGGGGTCTTGAAGGCCGAGGTTGCGGCCTCGTGTCTTTCCTGCTTTGGCGGCGAGAACGTGACGTTTTCGCTTTCAAGTCAGGGCGGCGTTGCGCCGGTGACGCGGCATGTGACCGTCTATCAGGCGGGCGAGCTTCTCTGGGATGCGCAGAGCAATTCGGATGAAGCGGTGCGCGTGACAGCATTGACGCTGGAAGAGGCTTCCGATATTACCGTCAAGGTGGTCTTGACCGGCGCGGACGGCGAAACGGCCGAGGCGCAGGCAACGATTCCCTGTGCGCAGCGCAAAACGGAAAGCCGCGCTCAGTGGGAAGCGTCCTTTAAAGAGGTTGAGCTGGAGGGCGTATGGCCAGAGGATCTGTTGGCCATTGCCCGTACGCAGTTGGGCTATGAGGAAAGCTCGGTCAATTTTATCATTAACGACGACGGGCAGTTTCAGGGCTATACGCGCTATGGCGCGTGGTATGGCGCGTCTTACAGCGAATGGTGCGCCATGTATGTTTCATTCTGCCTGAATTATGCCGAGATTCCGCCGGAGCGCTTCCCCTTGGAAGCCAACTGTGAAAAGTGGATCCGCGCGCTCAAGCCGCTGGAATTGTACGAGGCGGCGCAGGAGAGTACGCCCCGTCCCGGCGATCTGGTCTTCTTCGATTGGGAGCAGGACGGCAAGGCCGATCACGTCGGTCTGGTCGAGGCGATTGAGGACGGAAAGCTGCTGACAATCGAAGGCAATTCGCGCAGCAGTGTGCGCCGAAAC
>CAYOTH010000029.1:0-11596 GCA_964406835.1 uncultured Oscillospiraceae bacterium | reverse complement strand
TCGCATAAGAAGACGCATTGCGAGGTCGCATTGTGGATTCTTTGACAGGCTGAACGCAAGCGCCGCGCATGAAGGCGGCGCTTGCGTGGGATATATGAAAAACAGAAGGCTTATTTCTTCGTCCACTTGTCCATCAGGATGGGCATGTACAGACCGCCCTGAACGCTGCGGGCGATGAAATGGACATAGCGGCCGGTCGAGGTGTAATACCAGTCGGAGAAGGGCACGCGCGTGTCGCTCCTGCGAAGATATTCGGCGACGGGTTGGATGAGCGCGCGGAAGGTTTCGCCATCGGCCATGGACGCTGCCCAGAGGATCCAGTCCGATTTGGTGTAATCCGAGCGGGAATCCAGCGGCAGGCCGAATTCGTTCTGGCGGGCGAGATAGCTCTTCGTTTCGCGCTCATAGAACGCGTCGGGCAGCAGGTTGAGGTTCATGAGCTTATCCCAGACCATGTTGTATTTTATGCTCCAGCCCTGCTTGTCGAATGTGAGGTAGGTGGAGCCGTCCTCGGCGGAGGCACGCTCGAGCCAGCTCTTTGCCATTTCGCGCGCTTTGGTCATGTAGCGCTCGTAATCGGCCTCATCGCCCAGGCCACGGCGAATGAGCGCATAAGCCGCAACGCCGCAGACCGCCTTGGCGGAGAGGTTGATGTTGTGAGCCAGATGACCGGCAAAGTCGTCGGTACACAGCTGCTCGCCCGGATCCTCGCCGTACTCAATCAGATAGCGCACCCACTTTTCCAGCACCGGCATATAGGCGCGTTCCAGCGAATAGTCGCCGTCCACGCGGGAGGCGGCGCACAGCATCAGCAGCATGTTGCCGCATTCCTCGACGGGCATCTGGGAGCGCAGTTCGAACACGTCGGCCGAGGCCGGATACAGATACAGCGGCGGATAGACCAGGCCGTGGACATAGCGGACGTTCGGGCGGTTCTTGTAGCCGTAAACCTGGCCGATGGCATGGGGATAGCGGCCGACGTCATGGGGCGCGAAGTCAAACGTCCAGACGGGCAGAGAGGCGAATTTGAGAATCGGACGGCACATGCCGCGCACAAATTCGGGATTGTAGAGCAGGAACAGCGGGATGGAAGGATAGCTGACGTCCACCGTGCCGATGCAACCGTTGGAGTCATTTTCCTTGGAGAGGAAGACCAGATCGCCGTGCTCATCGGCAATGAGCTTATGCGCGCCGATGGCGTGGCGATAGGCTGCTGAGGCAATCAGGCGATAGTCCTCGCCGCCTAGTTCGAACGCCTTGGCTTCCAGCGATTCATCCAGAGCGCGGCATTCGGCCAGGAGCTGATCGCGCTGCGTGTGGAAGCAGGAGATGGCGTCCAGAATGGTCTTGCCGCTGCGGGCGTAATAGGCGGGCGTCAGACGGCCGAAATAGTTGATGGAAGCCACATCGTCATAGGCAGCGTAGACGTTCATCACCAGCGCCTCGTCCGCGCTGACGGCGCCGCTTTTTTCGGCCAGCAGACCGTTGTCGGCTGCCGTGATGCTGTCCGTACCGGCCAGATAGGCATAGCCCCAGTCAATGCAGATGTGATCGCCGCTGTGGCCGAGTATTCCCTGATGGATGCGGCCGGTGTAGGCGATGTTCAGCGAGACGGCCACATAGCTATCGCTCATCATGGTCGGGCGCTCGGTGCAGGGATAGGTGGGATCCAGATGCTCTTTAAAGTACTTTTTGCCTTCTTCGTCGGTCGGCACGCTGCGCTGCGTGTAGCAGAGCTTGTCGCTCATGAAGAAGCTCAGCTTGACCTCATGCGCGCGGCCATCCGTGCTTTCAGCGGTGATATCGACATAGGTTACGGGCATGGAAAGCACGTCGGGGCGGTCAAGCAAAAGCGGCGTGGTGAAGGCGATTTTTACGCGCACACCGGCAGCCGTCAGACTGGAACGGGTGGCGGTGGGCGTCACCTCGAGGGATTCGGTCTGCATGGCGGCCGCATCGCTGACGCCCAGAAAGCGATAGCTCTGGCCGTCGATCTGGGCCAGGCCGAGCAGCGGCTTTTCCTCGCCGGCCCAGTGGGTGGGAACGGCGTCGGTCAGCTTATCGGCAGCGCACCAGATGGAAAAATACGGATCGTTGACGATTAGCGGCAGCGCCGGAAGGCGGTCGAATCGGGAAGTCATAAATCAATTCCTCCAAAATATCAGTGTCGTCATCAGGGGCGGTTCATTCCCCACGATTCTATTATCGACAAAAAACGGCGGCTTGTCAACAGAAAAGTGACCGGCCGGCCGATTTTTGCACGGATATAACTTAAAAAGGCGCGCAGTGGGGGGAACAGCGCGTTGCTTGCTTTTGGGGGCAGAACAGGCTATACTCAAGGCAGGGAGGCGGTTGTTATGCAGACAAAGGATGTCATTTCGAAGCTGCGCAGGTCGCATGATCTGTCGCAGGAGGCGCTGGCTGAGCGGCTCTTTGTGACGAGGCAGGCGGTTTCGCGCTGGGAGAACGGCGAGACGGTTCCCAATATCGAGACGCTCAAGCGGCTTTCAGCACTTTTTGATGTATCGGTCAACACGCTTTTGGGTTCGCCCCGGTAGCTGATTTGCCAGTGCTGCGGCATGCCGATGCAGGACGATGTACTCAGCCGCGAGGAAGACGGCGCGCTGAATGAGAGCTATTGCCGCTAGTGCTATGAAGGCGGGCGGTTTGTCTATACTGAGCTGGATAAGCTGATTGACGTCTGCGCGGCGCACATGGTGGGCGGGGCGTGGAGCGAGGAACAGATCAGGGCCTATCTTCGGGAAACGCTGTCGCATCTTGACTACTGGCGCGGAAAAGAACATCAGGAAAAATGAACAGGCAAAGCTTCAAACGGCAGGCGAGCGAAAGGATTTTCGGGCGTCTGCTGTTTGTTTTGGACGGGGAGCGAGCGCATGGGGGCCAATTCGCGGCAAAAACACAGGAAAATTGCAAAAAAACGTGACATTCGGCGGAAAATAATATATAATAAAAAGAAGAGACATGTTTCGTGACGGGAGTGAACCATATGCAGCTTCAGCGGGTCAATGTTGAGCGGGAAGAACAGACCGGAAAAGGGCCGGGCGGCGAGATGCGCATAGGCGATGTGCGCGCGCTTTTGCCGGGGCTGATTGAGCAGTATGCCGGTCAGGTACAGGTGGTGTATATTGATCCGCCGTTTAGAACCGGGCAGACCTTTTCCATGCGCGCCCGCGTGGGGGAAAAGGAATGGAAGAGCGGAGCCGGTACGCTGGTGCAGAACATCTACAGCGATGATCTGCCATTTGACGCGTACATGAGCCTGATGCGCGACGTGCTGACCGGGGCGCGCGAGCTGCTTTCAGAAAGCGGCGTCATTTATGTGCATGTGGATTATCACATGCACGCCTATCTGCGCCTTTTGATGGACGAGATCTTCGGCGAAAGCAATTTCCTCAATGAGATCATCTGGTCGTATCAGACCGGTGGGCGGGCGCGGCGCTTTTTTAGCCGCAAGCACGACGTGATCCTTTTTTATCGGAAGGGCCGCAAGTATTATTTCAATCTGGAAGGCGTTCCGGTATCGCGGCAGGACACGCGGCGCAATCATATGAAGCGCCATGTGGACGCTGACGGACGCGTTTACCGCTCCATCAAATCGGGCGGCAAAATCTATACTTACTATGATGATGAGCCGGCTTTCCCCGGCGATGTCTGGGACGACGTCAGCCATCTTCAGCAGAAGGATCCTCAGCGCACCGGCTATGATACGCAAAAGCCGCTGCGCCTGCTGGAACGCGTCATTTTGAGCAGCAGCCGTCCGGGCGATATGATCTGCGATCTTTTTGCCGGTTCCGGCACCACGCTGGAGGCGGCCTGGATCAATGACCGGCGCTTTATTGGCACGGATAAGAGCGGCTATGCGCTTCAGACCACCCGGCGGCGCATGGACGGCGCGCAGGTTTCCTATACGGCGCCGGCCTGTGAGGGTGTTCCCGAGGCGGTGGCCAATATGGAGGCGGGCATTGCCTATTTTGATGTGACGCTCGAAAAATACGAGATTGAGCCGGGTGTGTGCGCGCGCACCTTTTCAGGCCTGGACGGCGTGGACAACTGGTCGGTGGGCTATCTGCGCGGCGGGGTGTACCGCTGCGAGGCTTCCAGCTTCCGCCTGCGCCAAAAGCCTGCGTTGGACACGGTGCTCAAATTGCCCGTGCTGGACGGCAAGCCCTGCCTGCGCATAGGCGATGTGCTGGGGCGGCATTTCTACTATCTGCTGGACGCCGAAGAGGCGCTGGACATGCGCTGAAGGCGCGCCGGATCCTCGAATGATGCCGCAGACGGTATTTTAAGGAGATCATTAAGGACATGACTGAAAGTCTGGGGTTTTATCGCTATCAGCTGGAAATGTATCAGAAAAACGGTGTTTTGGCCTCGCTGTTTGTCGATCCGGAAAACCCGGATGATTTTGTGGCAGGCTATGTGGCCAGCGTCAACAGCCGCCAGGCCGCCGTCTATGCCGTTTCGCCTGTGGGGCGCTATGACGGGCTGCTGGCAACCAAATTAAGCAAGGTCTATTCGATTATGGGCGAGGACGATTATGCGATGCGCCTGCGCCGTGTGCTGATGCTGCGCGGCGATCAGCCCCGGGAGGAGCTGGATGTTCTTCCTGAGGAGGACCTGTTTCACGCCATGTGCCGCAAGGCGCTGGAGACGGCGCGTGTCATCACCCTCTGGGTGGGGGAAAGCGAATATGTTGGACGTGTTCAGGGGTTGGATGATATGCGCGTAACGCTCAGCGCATTGGACTTTTTTGGCGCCGATCCGACCGACATGACGCTGAAAATCCGCGATATCGATATGGCGTCTCTGGGCTCGGAGGACGATGAAATGTTTCAACTGCTCAGCGACAATCAATTGCAGGAACTTCCGTAACAAAAGGTCATTGGGGCGCGCTGTATGCCGCTCAATCGGGCAGGAATGTGAAATTTACCGTTAGGCTCTTTCCAAAAAGCGGGCGACGCGGTATACTATCACACAGAGAACCCCTTCTTTACGGGAGAGCGATTTCTTAAAAAGCGTATTATTTGAATTTGGAGGGATATATCATGGCGATTATTGACAAGATCAAGGCGAAGGCTGCGGCCGATGTGAAGTGCATCGTGCTGCCCGAGGGCGAAGAGGAGCGTAACGTTCAGGCGGCTGCGAAGATTGCCAAGGCCGGTCTGGCCAAGGTGATCATGCTGGGCGACCCGGCCAAGGTCAAGGCTGTGGCAGAAAAGTTCGATGTGTGCCTGTGCGGCGTGGAAATCATTAACCCCGCGACGTCCGAGAAGGCGGCGGCCTATGCCGAGAAGCTGTATGAGCTGCGCAAGGCCAAGGGCATGACGGAGGAGCAGGCGGCCAAGCTGGTGGCCGATCCGATGTACTACGGCGTGATGATGGTCAAGATGGGCGATGCCGACGGCCTGGTTTCCGGCGCGATCCATTCTACCGGCGATATGCTGCGCCCGGCGCTTCAGATCATCAAGGCCAAGCCCGGCATGAAGACCGTTTCTTCCTGCTTCCTGATGGAGTCCACCGAGACCGAATACGGCGACAACGGCATCATGATCTTTGCCGACTGCGCCGTTAACATCGATCCCGATGCCGAGCAGCTGGCCAACATTGCTTTGGGTGCGGCGGATTCTGCGCGCAGCCTGGCCGGCATTGAGCCGCGCGTGGCTATGCTGAGCTTCTCCACTAAGGGCAGCGCCAAGCATGACAACGTGACCAAGGTTCAGGAAGCCACCCGCATTGCGCGTGAAATGGCTCCCGAGCTGATGCTGGACGGCGAGCTGCAGCTCGCCGTCCAGCATCAGCTCGGGAGCCATTTCACGCGCAATGCGGGTGGCTTCCTGAACCTTGGTCACGTTGTCATGCTTGGCGCTGCCCTTAGTGGAGAAGCTCAGCATAGCCACGCGCGGCTCAATGCCGGCCAGGCTGCGCGCAGAATCCGCCGCACCCAAAGCAATGTTGGCCAGCTGCTCGGCATCGGGATCGATGTTAACGGCGCAGTCGGCAAAGATCATGATGCCGTTGTCGCCGTATTCGGTCTCGGTGGACTCCATCAGGAAGCAGGAAGAAACGGTCTTCATGCCGGGCTTGGCCTTGATGATCTGAAGCGCCGGGCGCAGCATATCGCCGGTAGAATGGATCGCGCCGGAAACCAGGCCGTCGGCATCGCCCATCTTGACCATCATCACGCCGTAGTACATCGGATCGGCCACCAGCTTGGCCGCCTGCTCCTCCGTCATGCCCTTGGCCTTGCGCAGCTCATACAGCTTCTCGGCATAGGCCGCCGCCTTCTCGGACGTCGCGGGGTTAATGATTTCCACGCCGCACAGGCACACATCGAACTTTTCTGCCACAGCCTTGACCTTGGCCGGGTCGCCCAGCATGATCACCTTGGCCAGACCGGCCTTGGCAATCTTCGCAGCCGCCTGAACGTTACGCTCCTCTTCGCCCTCGGGCAGCACGATGCACTTCACATCGGCCGCAGCCTTCGCCTTGATCTTGTCAATAATCGCCATGATATATCCCTCCAAATTCAAATAATACGCTTTTTAAGAAATCGCTCTCCCGTAAAGAAGGGGTTCTCTGTGTGATAGTATACCGCGTCGCCCGCTTTTTGGAAAGAGCCTAACGGTAAATTTCACATTCCTGCCCGATTGAGCGGCATACAGCGCGCCCCAATGACCTTTTGTTACGGAAGTTCCTGCAATTGATTGTCGCTGAGCAGTTGAAACATTTCATCGTCCTCCGAGCCCAGAGACGCCATATCGATATCGCGGATTTTCAGCGTCATGTCGGTCGGATCGGCGCCAAAAAAGTCCAATGCGCTGAGCGTTACGCGCATATCATCCAACCCCTGAACACGTCCAACATATTCGCTTTCCCCCACCCAGAGGGTGATGACACGCGCCGTCTCCAGCGCCTTGCGGCACATGGCGTGAAACAGGTCCTCCTCAGGAAGAACATCCAGCTCCTCCCGGGGCTGATCGCCGCGCAGCATCAGCACACGGCGCAGGCGCATCGCATAATCGTCCTCGCCCATAATCGAATAGACCTTGCTTAATTTGGTTGCCAGCAGCCCGTCATAGCGCCCCACAGGCGAAACGGCATAGACGGCGGCCTGGCGGCTGTTGACGCTGGCCACATAGCCTGCCACAAAATCATCCGGGTTTTCCGGATCGACAAACAGCGAGGCCAAAACACCGTTTTTCTGATACATTTCCAGCTGATAGCGATAAAACCCCAGACTTTCAGTCATGTCCTTAATGATCTCCTTAAAATACCGTCTGCGGCATCATTCGAGGATCCGGCGCGCCTTCAGCGCATGTCCAGCGCCTCTTCGGCGTCCAGCAGATAGTAGAAATGCCGCCCCAGCACATCGCCTATGCGCAGGCAGGGCTTGCCGTCCAGCACGGGCAATTTGAGCACCGTGTCCAACGCAGGCTTTTGGCGCAGGCGGAAGCTGGAAGCCTCGCAGCGGTACACCCCGCCGCGCAGATAGCCCACCGACCAGTTGTCCACGCCGTCCAGGCCTGAAAAGGTGCGCGCGCACACACCCGGCTCAATCTCGTATTTTTCGAGCGTCACATCAAAATAGGCAATGCCCGCCTCCATATTGGCCACCGCCTCGGGAACACCCTCACAGGCCGGCGCCGTATAGGAAACCTGCGCGCCGTCCATGCGCCGCCGGGTGGTCTGAAGCGCATAGCCGCTCTTATCCGTGCCAATAAAGCGCCGGTCATTGATCCAGGCCGCCTCCAGCGTGGTGCCGGAACCGGCAAAAAGATCGCAGATCATATCGCCCGGACGGCTGCTGCTCAAAATGACGCGTTCCAGCAGGCGCAGCGGCTTTTGCGTATCATAGCCGGTGCGCTGAGGATCCTTCTGCTGAAGATGGCTGACGTCGTCCCAGACATCGCCGGGGAAAGCCGGCTCATCATCATAGTAAGTATAGATTTTGCCGCCCGATTTGATGGAGCGGTAAACGCGTCCGTCAGCGTCCACATGGCGCTTCATATGATTGCGCCGCGTGTCCTGCCGCGATACCGGAACGCCTTCCAGATTGAAATAATACTTGCGGCCCTTCCGATAAAAAAGGATCACGTCGTGCTTGCGGCTAAAAAAGCGCCGCGCCCGCCCACCGGTCTGATACGACCAGATGATCTCATTGAGGAAATTGCTTTCGCCGAAGATCTCGTCCATCAAAAGGCGCAGATAGGCGTGCATGTGATAATCCACATGCACATAAATGACGCCGCTTTCTGAAAGCAGCTCGCGCGCCCCGGTCAGCACGTCGCGCATCAGGCTCATGTACGCGTCAAATGGCAGATCATCGCTGTAGATGTTCTGCACCAGCGTACCGGCTCCGCTCTTCCATTCCTTTTCCCCCACGCGGGCGCGCATGGAAAAGGTCTGCCCGGTTCTAAACGGCGGATCAATATACACCACCTGTACCTGACCGGCATACTGCTCAATCAGCCCCGGCAAAAGCGCGCGCACATCGCCTATGCGCATCTCGCCGCCCGGCCCTTTTCCGGTCTGTTCTTCCCGCTCAACATTGACCCGCTGAAGCTGCATATGGTTCACTCCCGTCACGAAACATGTCTCTTCTTTTTATTATATATTATTTTCCGCCGAATGTCACGTTTTTTTGCAATTTTCCTGTGTTTTTGCCGCGAATTGGCCCCCATGCGCTCGCTCCCCGTCCAAAACAAACAGCAGACGCCCGAAAATCCTTTCGCTCGCCTGCCGTTTGAAGCTTTGCCTGTTCATTTTTCCTGATGTTCTTTTCCGCGCCAGTAGTCAAGATGCGACAGCGTTTCCCGAAGATAGGCCCTGATCTGTTCCTCGCTCCACGCCCCGCCCACCATGTGCGCCGCGCAGACGTCAATCAGCTTATCCAGCTCAGTATAGACAAACCGCCCGCCTTCATAGCACTAGCGGCAATAGCTCTCATTCAGCGCGCCGTCTTCCTCGCGGCTGAGTACATCGTCCTGCATCGGCATGCCGCAGCACTGGCAAATCAGCTACCGGGGCGAACCCAAAAGCGTGTTGACCGATACATCAAAAAGTGCTGAAAGCCGCTTGAGCGTCTCGATATTGGGAACCGTCTCGCCGTTCTCCCAGCGCGAAACCGCCTGCCTCGTCACAAAGAGCCGCTCAGCCAGCGCCTCCTGCGACAGATCATGCGACCTGCGCAGCTTCGAAATGACATCCTTTGTCTGCATAACAACCGCCTCCCTGCCTTGAGTATAGCCTGTTCTGCCCCCAAAAGCAAGCAACGCGCTGTTCCCCCCACTGCGCGCCTTTTTAAGTTATATCCGTGCAAAAATCGGCCGGCCGGTCACTTTTCTGTTGACAAGCCGCCGTTTTTTGTCGATAATAGAATCGTGGGGAATGAACCGCCCCTGATGACGACACTGATATTTTGGAGGAATTGATTTATGACTTCCCGATTCGACCGCCTTCCGGCGCTGCCGCTAATCGTCAACGATCCGTATTTTTCCATCTGGTGCGCTGCCGATAAGCTGACCGACGCCGTTCCCACCCACTGGGCCGGCGAGGAAAAGCCGCTGCTCGGCCTGGCCCAGATCGACGGCCAGAGCTATCGCTTTCTGGGCGTCAGCGATGCGGCCGCCATGCAGACCGAATCCCTCGAGGTGACGCCCACCGCCACCCGTTCCAGTCTGACGGCTGCCGGTGTGCGCGTAAAAATCGCCTTCACCACGCCGCTTTTGCTTGACCGCCCCGACGTGCTTTCCATGCCCGTAACCTATGTCGATATCACCGCTGAAAGCACGGATGGCCGCGCGCATGAGGTCAAGCTGAGCTTCTTCATGAGCGACAAGCTCTGCTACACGCAGCGCAGCGTGCCGACCGACGAAGAAGGCAAAAAGTACTTTAAAGAGCATCTGGATCCCACCTATCCCTGCACCGAGCGCCCGACCATGATGAGCGATAGCTATGTGGCCGTCTCGCTGAACATCGCCTACACCGGCCGCATCCATCAGGGAATACTCGGCCACAGCGGCGATCACATCTGCATTGACTGGGGCTATGCCTATCTGGCCGGTACGGACAGCATCACGGCAGCCGACAACGGTCTGCTGGCCGAAAAAAGCGGCGCCGTCAGCGCGGACGAGGCGCTGGTGATGAACGTCTACGCTGCCTATGACGATGTGGCTTCCATCAACTATTTCGGCCGTCTGACGCCCGCCTATTACGCCCGCAGCGGCAAGACCATTCTGGACGCCATCTCCTGCTTCCACACGCAGCGCGATCAGCTCCTGGCCGAATGCCGCGCTCTGGATGAATCGCTGGAAGCCAAGGCGTTCGAACTAGGCGGCGAGGACTATCGCCTGATTGCCTCAGCAGCCTATCGCCACGCCATCGGCGCGCATAAGCTCATTGCCGATGAGCACGGCGATCTGGTCTTCCTCTCCAAGGAAAATGACTCCAACGGTTGCATCGGCACGGTGGACGTCAGCTATCCTTCCATCCCGCTGTTCCTGCTCTACAATCCCGAATTTGTGCGCGGCATGTGCCGTCCGATTCTCAAATTCGCCTCTCTGCCCGTCTGGACGTTTGACTTCGCGCCCCATGACGTCGGCCGCTATCCCCATGCCATCGGCCAGGTTTACGGCTACAAGAACCGCCCGAACGTCCGCTATGTCCACGGCCTGGTCTATCCGCCGCTGTATCTGTATCCGGCCTCGGCCGACGTGTTCGAACTGCGCTCCCAGATGCCCGTCGAGGAATGCGGCAACATGCTGCTGATGCTGTGCGCCGCCTCCCGCGTGGACGGCGACTATTCGCTGGAACGCGCCTATATGCCGGTGCTGGAAAAGTGGGTGCGCTATCTGATTGAGTACGGCGAGGATCCGGGCGAGCAGCTGTGTACCGACGACTTTGCCGGTCATCTGGCTCACAACATCAACCTCTCCGCCAAGGCGGTCTGCGGCGTTGCGGCTTATGCGCTCATTCGCCGTGGCCTGGGCGATGAGGCCGATTACGAGCGCTACATGACCAAAGCGCGCGAAATGGCAAAGAGCTGGCTCGAGCGTGCCTCCGCCGAGGACGGCTCCACCTACCTCACATTCGACAAGCAGGGCTGGAGCATAAAATACAACATGGTCTGGGATAAGCTCATGAACCTCAACCTGCTGCCCGACGCGTTCTATGAGCGCGAAACGAAGAGCTATCTCGCCCGCCAGAACGAATTCGGCCTGCCGCTGGATTCCCGCTCGGATTACACCAAATCGGACTGGATCCTCTGGGCAGCGTCCATGGCCGATGGCGAAACCTTCCGCGCGCTCATCCAACCCGTCGCCGAATATCTTCGCAGGAGCGACACGCGCGTGCCCTTCTCCGACTGGTATTACACCTCGACCGGCCGCTATGTCCATTTCATCGCCCGCAGCGTTCAGGGCGGTCTGTACATGCCCATCCTGATGGACAAGTGGACGAAGAAATAAGCCTTCTGTTTTTCATATATCCCACGCAAGCGCCGCCTTCATGCGCGGCGCTTGCGTTCAGCCTGTCAAAGAATCCACAATGCGACCTCGCAATGCGTCTTCTTATGCGA
>CAYOTH010000028.1:0-11999 GCA_964406835.1 uncultured Oscillospiraceae bacterium | reverse complement strand
GATTATAACAGCCCCTCATGCCAAAATCAAGAGCCTGCGTCAAATAAATGCCTGCTCCATTTCAATAACATGTAACTTTATTATAGTGCATTTTGCCTAAATATTTATGTGTTCAATTGTATTTCATATCATCCCGTTGACTTTATAATGGGCGCGTGCTAGAATAAATTAATTCACAAAACAGGAGAGGAGGATCCGTCATGCGCCATTTTTTGCGGCCGCTAAATGACAACAGCGGCCGTGATTTCGTTCAGTCGCTTTATGATGAATACAAAGCGCTGAAGTATATGGTGGCCTGCAAATATTTTAAAGGCAGCCCTGCCGATGTTGAGGATGCCATCAGCGATGTGCTTGAACGAATGTGCCGATATGTTAACAATTTCAAGGCCGTTGAGCGTAACAAAATGAAGGCTTATGTGATCTCTGTTACTGAAAATGCTTGTAAACAAATCCTGCTGCGGCAAAACCGGCTGCACCCGGAAGGCGCGCAGGCCGTTGCCCCGGAAATCGCCGAAAGCATGCCCGATCCCATCGATCCATATGCCTCCGTCTTCGATCAGGCCAATGCCGTGCAATTGCTGGAATCCCTTAAAGGACTCAGCGACAAGGAAAAAGAGTTGATTTGCTTGAGACACATCGATCAGCTGGAATTTGCCGAGATTTCCGAGATCATGGACATGTCAAAGAGCGCCGTCCGCACGGCGCTGACGCGGGCGAAGCAGCGCGTTCAGGCGCAGGCCGCCCAAAGAAAGGAGCCTTTTTAATGAGCAATAATACACAACCGCGCAGCCTGAACGACCGCTCATGGGATATTCTGGCCGAAGCATGGCAAAACAAAGAAACCGATGAGCGAGCAGGACACCTCCGAAATGGAAGCCTTTTCGCCCTGCATGACGCGCAGTACCACGCGCTGATCAACCGGTACTTCAGTCAAAAGCGCCGCCAGCCGTTGCACCACGTTAGGCACCTCAGCAAAGGCGTAGCTGGCCTCTTAATCATGATAACTCTGCTAAGCAGCGCAGCATTCGCCCTCACCTCAAAGAAGCGTATATATTTCAACAACATTGTGGTCGAAGAGCATGAGGAATACACCTCTCTGCATTTTGTAGAAGACCCGGAAAACTACATTGATATTCCTGAAGATTGGCAGTGAGACTATTTTCCGGCCGATATTCCGGAAGAATTGACACTGGTTGATTTGATAACAACGCGCTTTTGTAATAGTGCCACTTATATGGATCCCTATAATACGCGACGCTTCATCTACGAAGAAGATTATTGCATCGATGGCATGAACATAGACAGCGAAAACGCCGAAAGGCGCACTGTGACGCTTTATGGCTATGAAGCAACAATCCTGTCAAAAGGGGATTCAGTCATGATATACTGGTATGATGGAAATACGCTGTATATGGTTGATACGGATGGATACAGTATTGATGACGCATTGAAGTCCGCAAAAAGCCTCCGAAAAATAAAATAGAAAAAAATCGGAAAATCATGTAACAAAGGCTGTATGTAATGAGTCTTAATAAGTGTAAGAGAAAAGGAGAAAAGAAAGAGAGGAAAACATTTCATGAAGAAACGGTTGATTTGCTGGTTGGTTCTGCTGACTTTGGTAATGGCTCCCATCGGGGCGCTGGCTGAAAATGCCGGAATGTTGCGCTATAAAAATACGAAGAGAATACATGCGCAATTATTGTTCGAAGACAACAACGCTATCTGCATAGGGAACTTAACCCCCCTGAAGTGCGATAGTTGCTCGCTGACAGTGACACTGTATAAACAAAATGGAACTTAATGGACCAAGGTGGCATCGTGGTCAGACAATTCGACTAACGAAACAAAGGTATACATAGAAAAGACAAAAACCGTCAGTCATGGCACTTACAAGTTTGTCGCCGAGGGTAATGTGGATGGCGAAATCTCTCGCTATGAAACGGCGGCAAAGACCTACTGAAACAAGATTCGCCCATCCGCATCCAGCGGATTGAAGCGAATAAATTGACCTTGAAAGGAGGCGAACGGCTTATGCGCATGAAGACAAAAAAGTCCTTGTTATGATGACAGCCATATCATGACCCCTATCCTGCGAAGATAGTCATTAACAAGGACGTTTGCAGCATATCACATCACGGTAAGAATATCAAGTACTTATGATTAAAAAGAAGGTCCCCCTTTATGAAAAAACTCGTCGCAATGACTCTGGTTCTGTGCTTCTGCTTCGCCAGTTCGGCATTCGCTCTGACTACGATTGGAACCGTCACATTGAAGGATGACGACTCTTGGCTGAATCTCCGAAAAACCGCCAGTACCAGCTCGACTGTTATAGCCTATATGCAGAATGGTACAGTCGTAACCATTCTGGATGAGGCCAATATAACCAATGGATTCTATCGTATTAGCGGTCGCAGTTATACGAATCATCATGACTGGTCGGGCAAAGCCACCAGAACCGGCTATGCTTCTACCAGCTACATCAAGTAATGATGATTGAATAGGTTCTTTCGGGCGGCCGCATGTAAGCCCTGTGCGGCCGCCCGGTGGTTTGTTTTTGGGGAAGTCCATAAAAAACGAATGGGAGTGAATCTGATGAAGCGCATGATGTCCCTGCTCCTCGCGATGATGATGGTTGTTCTGTCCTGCGGAACAGTCCTGGCCGACAGCTCCGGCTCCATCGACATGCTCGATGATGCCTACATAGAGGAGTACGGCTTGTGCGGTTCGGACGGAAGGCTGTATTTCCAGTTCATGGACTGGGACGGCACGACCTGCTATGGCTATCTGACGGATATGAGCGTGTACGCCTGCCCGGTAGAGGGTGCGCCGCAGAAAATCTGTACGCTACCGGACGCGCCGGAGAACTTCGAATCCTATGAGGGCAATCTGACAGAAGAGCAGATCGCGCAGCTTTATGAAATCGTGACCTACATCGCGGCCTATCAGGGGACGCTGTACGGCTACAATGTCTACAGCGGCGGCTGGGGCGTAATTGACGAGGGCGGCATCCACTAGGAGGACAATCAGCTGGATTTCTCCTGCCTGTTCCATGTCGAGCGCTTTTACCCCGATCTCGTCCTGAGAAGCTTTATGATGGACGGCATGCTGGCCACGCTGGTCAACGTGCAGGATGACGACGGTTATTTTTACTGTGCCATTGAAACCTTTGACCTTGCAAGCGGAAAGAGCCGTCAATACCCTATCGAGGGGCTGTGCGGCGCCTGCCGGGGCACGCAGGGCGAGCTGATCTGCCTGCTGATTGATGAAAGTGAAATGAACTATTCGCTCTGCCGGATCAATGTGCTGACCGGCGAGACGAGTGATATTGATATTCCCATCAACATTGAAACGACTGTAGAAGACAGCCTGGGCGGCCTGGCCTATCACGAGGCCACCAACGCCATTTACCTCTGCGCCAACAGCCGCGTTTACCGCAGCCTGAACGGCGGCGCTTTTGAAGCCTTTGCGCTGGTACCCACGCAGTATGTATCGGGCAATACGCGCGGCTGGACCCTGCCGGATGAATGCTATGCCATGCTCTCAAACGGCATGCACATTCGCGCCGAGTCGCAGGAAACGGCAAACGAGCTGGTGTATGTCGGCTGGACTGGGGGGCTGGAGAAATATGCAGTGGATCATCCGGAAATCGTTCTAACCATGCACGAGTGGCTCTATGGCAATGAACTGGCTGAGGCACTGATGAAACAGGACGATTCGGTGGATATTTACATCACCTATGCCGACTATACCTTTGAAAACATCAAGCGGCAAGGCTATGCAGCGTCGCTGTCCTCCTCGAAGCTGATTAAAAACGACGTATCGCAGCTGTATCCGGAAATACAGAGCGTGATCTGCGATGAAAACGGCGATATTGTGGCCTATCCGGGCGAGATCGATTACTGGGTCACTAAGGTCAATTTGAACTACTGGCATAAGTTCTGGCCCGATCGCCCGGAGCCGACCACATTTGACGAGGTGCTCGATGCCTGGATTGACTGGGAGGAGAACCTTGCCGACGAGTATCCGGGTATGTCCTTCTATGTGTACAGCTTTGAATATGACTATTTGGTGCAGGCCTTCGTTCAGACCTATGCCCGCCAGCATGATGACGACGAGTTCCTAGATTTGGATACGCCCGAGCTGCGCAGTGTGCTGGAGAAGCTGAAGCAGGTTCGAGACATTCGCCTGAAAAATGGCCGCAACTGCGACGGAAAGCCGGATTCCAGTGTTTCGGACGAGGAAGTCGGCGGCAGCGGCGGCTCCATCTTCTATCTGACCGTAGCGAATGCCATGTGGGGCAGCAATGTTGAGCTTCAACCAACCTCCGAGGATTATCTCTACGGTGAACTGAAGAGCCATTTGACGGTGATGCCGCTGACCTTTGAAAAGGATGCCCCGAAGTATACCGAAGGACGGATGACGGTGTACATCCTCAATCCCTATGCCAAGCACAAGGCCGCCGCCATGCAGTTCTTTGAGGAACTGGTGCAGGATAAGTCGCTGAGCACTTATATGGGCGACAGAACGTATTACGCCATTCATCCGAACGATAACGAGCCGCTGGAAGATCCCACCTATGAGGAGAACAGAGCATTCCGTGAAATGCGGCGGGATGAATATAAAGAAGCCTTAGAGAAAGCGCGGGCCAATGGCGAGGATACGGAAGTGCTGGAAAGCGACTATCAGTATTATGTAGACTGGCTGGCCAACGAGGACAACCGCTACGTCGTTTCCGAAAGGATCATCCGCGAATACCGCAATATGATCGAACAGTATCCGCTGAACTTCAGCGAAAAATCGCCCTACATCGGCTCGAACTACAACGGCGTTTCCGATGCAGTGGCCGTGCTGGAATCCGCCTGCGAGCGCTATGCCGCCGGCAACCTGACGCTGGACGCCTTCCTTCAGGAAGTCACCTCCAAGGTCAAAATGATCTACGCCGAAAACCAGTAACCCGAGCCTTCGTTTTCTTCATAATCGGTTCCTCCTTCTGTGAATCGCCCCTGTCCGGTTTCCCAAATCGGGCAGGGGCCTTTCTCTGGTCAATTTGCCCGTTTTTGCGTGCAGACTATAACAAGGCCCTCAATCCTCTCCTCAAAATACGCCCGGGTTCATTGCACCGTTTTTCAAGCTGTGCTATAATAAATTGTCCAAACACCTTTGATTGGGGGATAGACTATGTATAAGATTCTGCTGCCTGAAAGCGGAGAAAAGGCCTATGAAGTCGCTGCCCTGGCTTTTCAGGAGATGTATAAAAAGGTAACCGGAACGACGCTGCCGCTGATTTCCGAAGCCGATCCCGAGGCGGATCTGATTGTCATAGGCAGTGATGCGGTCAATGATTTTGCCGCGCAGGCCTTCGCCGCCAGTTGGATCGAATCCTTCGGCATTCGTTACGGCACCGATGACTATGCCATTCGTTCCCTCGAAGTCAACGACCGCACGCATCTGTTTTTGGCCGGCGGCCGGGGCCGAAGCACGCTCTATGCCGTCTATGATTACTTTGAACGCGCCGCCGGATGCCACTATTACTGGGACGGCGACGTCATTCCGCCCTGCGACAGTCTGCCTCTGACCGGCTTTGATATCACCGAACGCCCACGCTTTGATTATCGCGGCCTGCGCTATTTTGCGCACCGCGGCCTGCACCGCTATCAGGCCGAGCACTGGTCACTCGAAGACTGGAAGCGCGAAATCGACTGGATGGTCAAGCGCCGCCTCAACTATTTCATGCTGCGCATCGGTATGGACGATTTGTTCCAGCGCACCTTCCCGGAGATCGTGTCTTATCCCAACGCCACGCAAAAGCTCCCCGAAGCCGAGGACTGGGGCTATGACGACCGCACGCTGTTTTGGTCGCTGGAATTTCGGGGCGTTCTGCGTCAAAAGCTTCTCGCCTATGCCTTTGAGCGCGATTTGATTCACAGCGAGGATTGCGGCACGATGACCCACTGGTATTCCCGCACGCCGCTTGACTATCTCGATAAAAAGCAGCCCAAGCTGCTCGGCCAGGAAAGCCCCGGCTACAACGAACGCACCGGCCTGTGCTGGGATCCGCGCGTCCGGGAGAATATGGACAACTACTTCAAGCTGACCGACACCTACGTCGAGCAGTTCGGCAAGCCGGAATTGTTCCACACCATTGGCCTGGCCGAACGCACCATATTCGACAATCGCCGACAGAACATGAATATGAAGCTGTTCACCTATCGCCGCATCCTTCAGCGCATTCACGAAAAGTATCCCACAGCCAAAACACTGATCGCCTCCTGGGATTTTATCGGCTGGTGGGAAAGCGATGAGGTTCAGCGCCTGACTCAGGAATTCGACCCGGAACGCACCATCATCCTGGATTACACCAGCGAACACGACGACCCGGACTGCACCTTCCTCAATTGGGGCGTCGTCGGAAAATTCCCCTGGATCTTCGGCATCTTCCACGCCTATGAGGCGCAAAACACATTGCGCGGTCCCTACGACATCACCAAAACCCGCCTGGACACGGCGCGCAAGGACCCCTTCTGCAAGGGTATGATTTTCTGGCCGGAGCTTTCGCACAGTGATCCGCTGATCCTCGAATACCTGACGAGAAACGCCTGGTCTGCTGATCAGCTCGACATCGAACCAATGGCTGAACGCTTCAGCCGGGAACGCTATGGCCAATTTGGCGCCGCAATGAATACCGCCTGGCAGGCGTATTTGCCGCTGATTAAGCTGGTCGGCTGGGGTTCCTATTCCCGCCGGACGCCTGACGACCCGGATTACGTCAAATACTGCCACAACTGGCACGACAACCGTTCCACGCTGGTCGATGTGCTCAACGGATGGGATGAATACGTCCTGCCCGGCAAGGATAAACACATGTTCGATGCCAACCGCGCACGTTGGGAATATCTGACTGCGCAGGCCCGCCCGCATCGCGCCCATTTCCAGAAAACCCTCGCCGCTCTGGAAGCACTCCCCGACGAATCGCTTGAAAATGCCTTTGTCCGGCGCGATGTTATGGATCTGGCTCATTCCCTGCTGGAGCAAATCACTCACTATGGCATGCTGCGCCTGGCCCTTTGGTGCGCTCGTTTTGCTGAGGGCGAAGACAACGGCGTGCAGATTCTCGCGCAGTGCCGCAGCATCAGCGCCGTTTCCGAAATCATCGCCCGGCTGTTGGCCTGCCATGAGGATTACTCCATGAACGCCACGCTGGATGGCTTAAAAGCCGTATCGCCGGTTAATCCGATTTACGAAACCACGCTCAAGCGCAACCTGGTCAACAGCTATTGCCGCCAAGCGGCCTATGAGCCCTGGACATATCTGTATCTGAACGAACAAAAAGCCTATTTCGGCTGGATCCAAAGCCAGATTGAAAGTCATGTTCGCGGCCTTTGGACGCGCAATCTGCATACAACCAGCGAAGCGCTGTTTCAGGCCTTTATGGATAAGCCGCTTGAGGAAATGCGCCCCGAGGGCGGCGACATCAAAGCACTTTTGCGCGAAGTCCGCCCCCTGCTCGAACAGATCAACTTTTAACCGTCCCAAAGCGCACGCCAAAACGTGCCCTTCAGAAAGGAGACCACCATGCCCGTTAAGATCATCAAGGAATTTGCCCCCACGCTCCCCGTCGATGTGGTGGTCAACCCAGCCAACCGAAATCTGCGCCAGGGCAGCGGCCTGAGCGATATGCTCTTTAAGGCCGCGGGCGTTGCCGAAATGCGCTCGGCCTGCGAAAAAATCGGCTCCTGCGCGCCCGGCCACGCCGTCATCACGCCCGGCTTCAAGCTGTCCGCCGCCCATGTTATTCATGCCGTCGGGCCCATCTGGGTCAACGGCCACCAAAAAGAGCCCGAGCTGCTGACGTCCTGCTACCGGGAATCGCTGGCACTGGCCGCCGCCCAAAAGGCGCGCTCCATCGCCTTCCCGCTGCTGTCCGCCGGAACCTACGGCTACCCGCGCGACAAGGCCTTTCATATCGCCCTGCGCGAAATCACAGCCTTTTTGGAAAAGCGCACCATGACGGTTTATCTGGCCGTCTATGATGCGCGCGCTACTCGGCCCGATGCTGAAACCTTCACCGCGCTGAACGCCTTCATTGCCCACCCTGCGCGGCCCGAAACGCCCCAAAGCGCCGCCTCGGAGCTGCCCTCGCTGGACGACATGCTCTTTGAGACGCTCTTTGAGACAACGGCTGCCCCCCCCGCGCCCGAAGAAAAGGAAGCGCCGCCCTTCATCGATCAAGTGCTTGCGCGCGCCCGGGAAGTGGGCCTTAGTGAAAGCGCCCTTTGCCGACGCGCCAACATGACGCCCGCCCATTTAGCCGCGCTCAAGAACCGCCCGACCGAAATGCCCAATAGAAACGCCGCCATGGCCCTGTGCATCGCGCTGAACCTTTCGCTCAATGAAACGCACGCTCTGCTGAGTGAAGCCGGCCTGTTCCTGCTGCCCAGCGACCGTCGGGATGCCATCATCAGCTTTTTCATCGACCGAAAGGCTGACATCCAGGCCGTGAATGCCGCGCTGTATGCCTTCGGCGAAGATCAGCTCTTCTTTGGCTGAATCCAGAGACAAAAAGCGCCCGTTTCAGTTCATCTTTCGAACCAAACCGGGCGTTTTTTCTCAGAATTACGCAATCCAGGGCATATTGTGCTTTTTGAGCAGATACAACAGCGGAAGCCCCAGCGCATAGCAGGCCGCCGCCTCGCCCAAGCCAATCCAGAGCATCGTCAGCCACAGCGGCATGTTGGATATGCCATGGAGCACCAAGCCGATGATAACGGCATTGAACAGCACCGGTGCCAGAGCCGCCAGCACCGGCTTATGGCGCAGCTTTCGCGTGACTACAGCCGCGCACAGCGTGGCCATCGAGCCAAAAACAATGTCGATGATCGTGCTGCTGCCTAGCAGATTCGCCAAAATACAGCCTATAAACAGGCCGGGAACAGCCGCCGGCGTTAAAATCGGCAAAAGCGTCAGCGCCTCAGAGACGCGCAGCTGAATTTCTCCATAGCTGATAGGGCGCAGAAGCAGCGTCAGCGCGCAATAAGCCGCCGCAATAACGGCCGCACGAGTGAGGTTTCGGGTGTCTTTCAGGTTGAATTTCATAAGAGCGACATCCTTTCCGTAATAAAAAAATCCGCATGGCAAACCCATGCAGACCAAACCGCGCCCTGATGCGCGGAACCTGGTTTTGTTTAAAGACAGGAGGGCTTCGAACTGTCTGTTATGAAAGCTGTTTTGTGCCGTACAAGCGTTGCCTATTATAGCGTCTTTAAGCGCTGCCTGTCACGCACAGGTATGTAAAATTTCTTTTCAGCTTGACATCCGAGCTGTTTTCTTTATATAATGGAGCTATAAAATTGTGAAAAGGAGACTCTACTTCTCATGGCACAGCAGCAGTTTATCTTTATTGACGGCGACGAGCTGAATCTTCTTTTAAAAACCAACACCGGCCGGGAATCAAATCTGCTTTCCCCGGGCGACGTTCGCCGCGTATCCTTTGGCTATTACACCGATAAAAAGCTGTTCGGACTAATTAAAAAGCCCATGCGGCGCATCACGCTGATCTGCAAGGGTTTTCCCACCATCGAATTTGACGAAGGGCGCAACGCCGAGTTTTTTGAGCAGTATCTAACCGATCTGCGCGCCTACTGCAAGCGCACCCATGTGACGTTTTATGATTTTCCCGATCCGGCCTAACGTCACAGCGTTTGCCGCATGATAATTTCATCGCCGCATTCACGCAACCTTCGCCCGCTTTGCGCCGTCTATCCTTATGAATTTCCCCATTTAAAGGATGTGAACGTATGAAAAAGCGATATGTGTGGATCCCCTTTTTGATGATCACAATGATTCTCTGCCAGGCCCTTCCGGCCCTGTGCGAAATGAACCGAAGCGATATCTATACCGGCGCAGAGCTGCTCTTCAAAATGCCCGACGACATGGAAGAAACCGGCGCTGAAGCCACCGCCTCCTCTAACTTTCGAACCTTCTACAGCCCCAATCTCTGCGAAAGCCTGATGACCGGCGCTTTTGCCAACGAGCAGGCCGCCCAGGACAAGCTGACCACGCTTTTCGGTGAAGCCGTTGCCTCCGCCATCGTTAACGAGGGCTTTGATTCGTTGGCCGGCTATGCCGCTCAATGGACGTCCTTTGTCGCCGGAAGCGGCGAAGGCTCCGCGTTTGTCAATGCCGTCGTCATTTCCTATCGGCAAACACTGCTCTTTGTTTCCAGCATCCCGCTTTCCTCCTATCGAAGCGACGATAACGGCGAAACCTATTCCGGCATTGTCTACGATCAGATTGACTCGCTGGCCATTTATGATCCCGATATTCGCCTGACCATTGCCATGGACAACGATTTCACACTGGCCGGACAAGCGCCGCTGGCCAATATTGTCATTGACGAGGAAGCTGAAGCTTTTGTGATCACCGCCACGGCCGAAATCACCAACGTTCAGTTGCTGGGCATCCTTTCGGATGAAGAAGGCCGCCTCATTCCCAGCAACACGCTGGGAACCTGGGAAAAGCTGACGGCCGGGCAATCTCTTCGCATTCGCGCCTATTTCCCGGAAATCCTGCCGACATTGGGCATTTCCTACACCATGGCCGAGGGCCAAAACTGTCTACGCCTGATCACCGACAGCAAAATCGACGGCACGCCCCTGCTGCTGGAAGAGTAACTCGATCATCCGTCAAACGGCTCCCACGCCTGTTTAACGGATGATTTTTCAAATCTGCCCCTCATGCTTTGACAGGCCATGGCAGTGTATGCTATAATGATTCCAGCAATCACCCAAAAAGAATTTGGAGGATACTGTTATGAGCAATTTCTTCGAAGGCAACGCCAAGGCGCTGGCTGAGTTTGCCCGCGTCTCTCAGAGCGTCGGCGCGCGTGCCGATTATGTGCAGGGCGGCGGCGGAAACACCTCCGTCAAACTGACGGACGGTCTGATGGCCATCAAGGCCTCCGGCTACTGTCTCAAGGACATCCGCGAGGACAAGGCCTATGCCGTGCTGGATTACGCCTCGCTGCGCCGCTTCTACCTGGAAAGCAATCCTGCCGATTTCGAGGACGTCGAAAAGGCCGGTTCGACCAAGGCCAAGGAGTACACGCTGAGCGTTGAAGGCCTCGACGCGCTGCGTCCCTCGGTTGAAGCGGGCTTCCATTCGCTGCTGGATACCTATGTCGCACACAGCCACAGCGTCTATGCCAATCTGGCCGCCTGCTCCGAAGAGTGCGCTGCCATCGTGGCCAAGGCACTCGAGGGCGCGGATTATACCTGGGGCATCGTACCTTATACCGATCCCGGCGCGCGTTTGACCTTCTCCATTCGCGATGAGCTCAACCGCGTCGAGCGCGAAACCGGCCGCCGCCCCGCCGTCCTTTTCATGATTAACCACGGCCTGATCGCCCACAGCGATGATCCTGACGAGTGCCTGCGCATCCATTCGGATGTCAACACCCGCATCGCCGCCGCCTTCGGCCTGGCCTCCGATTCCTTCCCCGCCGTAGCCGTCAAAGACGCCGAAAACGGCCTGGTCGAAGCCGACGCGCCCTATCTGAGCGAGCAGCTGGCCAAGGGCGATTACACCGAAAAGTTCTTCCTCGAATCGCCGCTCTATCCTGATCAGCTGGTCTTCCTGACCGGCGCTTTCCGCATCACCAAGGACGCGCCCGAGGAAGGCTGCTGCACCGTGAACCCCGAAACCGGCCGCGTGCTGTTCAACATGCCTGCCGCCAAGGCGCAGGTCATCGCCGAAACACTGACCGCCGTGGTGTTCATCTGCCGACAGATCGAGAAAAACGGCTACACCCTCTCTACGATGGGCGAAGCCGCCAAGGCCTTCATTGCCAACTGGGAGAGCGAAAAGTACCGTCGTTCCCTGGCTGGAAAGAAAAACTGACCTTATTAAACAGCGCGCCGGACACGAAAAACATCGTGTCCGGCGCGCTGTCAGCCTGTCAAAGAATCCACAATGCGACCTCGCAATGCGTCTTCTTATGCGAT
>CAYOTH010000027.1:0-12347 GCA_964406835.1 uncultured Oscillospiraceae bacterium | reverse complement strand
TATAACCGCCTCTATTATATCAGAAAAGGCCGCTTTTTGCGACCTTTTTTGACAGACTGACGCCGTGCGAAGTTTTCTTCGCGCGGCGTTTTGTCATGCGCGGCTTCCCGGGCGCATAGCCATGGGACGAAAGGGAGGCGAAGGGCATGAGTGAAAAATTCAGGGATGTGCTGATCCGGGCGCTGAAGACCTTTTTGGAGACGGCGGGGGCCTATCTTTTGGCGCATTTGTCGGGTGTCAATTTCTTTGAGGGTAATCCGGGGCGGACATTCTGGGTGGGCCTGGCGCTTTCGACCGGCGCGGCTGGGCTGGCGGCGGCCTGGAACGGCGTGATTGCGCCGCTATTGTCGGCCTCTTCCGGCGATTAAAACGGCGCGGGCAACGTTAAAATGTGGCAATTGTGCAACGATGTGATAAAATTCACCGCGAGATGCTTAAAACTCAACAATGATGTGATACGATGAAAATACCGATTATTAAGTGAAAGAAGGCATTCTCCCATGAAAATCAAAGGTCGCGTTCATTATGTCAGCCCCAAGGGCTCTGCCGAGATGGTGGCTGAAGCCATTGCCCGTGAAATGAAGGTTGTCAAGGAGCCGCTGATGCCCGCCTACATGCCGGAGAACATCGCGCTGATGTTCTTGGGCTGCGAAGGCACCAAGGCCGACAAGATGACCATGTCTTTCATCAGCTCCCTGAACAAGAACCGCGTGGCTCATGCCGCTCTGTTCTGCTGCAACGGCAAGAAGAGCGATGCGGCCATTCAGCAGATGGCTGCGGCCCTGAAGGAGCACGGCGTGGAAGTGCTGCCCAAGACCTTTGTCTGCAACGGCAAGGGCGGTTTCCTCTCCGGCGGCAAGCATCCCTCCGAGGCTGAGCTGAACGCGGCGCGCGAGTTCGCGGTCGAGTGCGAAAAGCTGGTTCTGGGCGAATAATTCAATATCATCAAGCGGATGGGAGAAAAAACTCCCGTCCGTTTTTTTGCTTTGGCAGAAGTTTGAAAGGGTTGTGCTGAAGTTAAAATACAATTTATTCGTCGTAAAGCGATAGGATGGGAGGACGAGGGTATGACCACTTATTTCTGCGCCGATTGGGGTGATTCCAACCCGAGTCTTCCGCGAAGGCGATTGCCATTATACTGCGCTGGCGGCGCTGCGGGATTTGCTCAGCGGAGAGGTGCTTTGGCAGGGTGCGCAGCAGGCGCTTGAAACGGGGATTGAAATCGCGCTGGTGTCCTTTGAAAAGCATGTTCTGGCGATGGAACGGGGTTGAATGCGCTAGGATTTGAAGCCTGTTTAATAAATTGATAACGCAAGTCGCCGCTGGATGTGATATGCTGTTGCCGAGGTGTTTGCTTAAATGAATGACTATGAAAAGCAGAATGAAGCAGGCGTTCGCCTGAACAAATGGATTGCCGAGAGCGGCTTTTGCTCCCGGCGCGAGGCCGATCGGCTGATTACCGAGGGCAAGGTCATGATCGACGGACGCGTGGGCGTGCTGGGAGATAAGGTGCTGCCGGGCATGAAGGTGCGCGTGGACGGCCGGGAGGCTGTGGCCAAGACCAAGAAGGTCTACATTGCGCTCAACAAGCCGGCAGGCATTGTCTGCACGGCCGATCCGCGCGAGCCGATGAACGTGGTGGAATATGTGGGACATCCGCAGCGCATTTTCCCCATCGGGCGTCTGGATAAGGATTCCGAGGGTCTTTTGCTGATGACCAACGACGGCGAGATTGTCAATCGCATACTGCGCGCTGGCGGCGGCCACGAAAAGGAATACGTTGTGACGGTCAACAAGGTGATTACCGATGATTTTATCAAGCAGATGACCGAGGGCGTGCCGATTTTGGATACGGTGACGCTGCCCTGCCGCATTATCCGCGAGGACAAGCAGCGCTTCCGCATTATCCTGGTGCAGGGGCTGAACCGGCAGATTCGCCGCATGTGCGAGGCGCTGGGCTACCGCGTGACATCGCTGCGGCGCGAACGCGTGATGAACATCCGCCTGGGCTATCTTAAGCCGGGACACTGGCGTAATTTGACGCCGGCGGAGCTCAGCGAGCTGATGAGTCAGCTGTAAGGCGGCGCATTGGCGAAAGCGGGCAGGCCCTGGGGGATGCTGCCTGCAAAAAATTTGAAAGTCAGGGAGGAATAGACTATGCAGTGGCCGAAAATGGATGAAGCCGAGCGCATGACTCGGCTCGAGGTGCGGCCTGGCCGCGTTGATATGGTGCTGGATACCGATACCTATAACGAAGTGGACGATCAATTTGCGCTGTGCTACAGCCTGCTTTCGCCCGAGCGCGTGAATTTGCAGGCGGTTTATGCCGCGCCCTTTCATAACGACCGCTCCAGCGGCCCGGAGGACGGCATGGAGAAGAGTTATGACGAAATCGTGCGCCTGCTGAGCACGGTGGGCGTCGGCGCGGAAAAGTTCGTCTTCAAGGGCTCGCGCAGCTATCTGCCGGATGCCGAGACGCCGGTGGACAGTCCGGCTGTGCGCGATTTGATTGAGCGCGCCATGGCTCGCCCGGACGATGATCCGCTTTACGTTGTGGCGATCGGCTGCATTACCAATATAGCCTCGGCGCTTTTGATGCAGCCGGAGCTGGTGAAGAAGATCGTCGTGGTCTGGCTGGCCGGGCATGAGTTTTTCTGGCCGCATACCTATGAGTTCAATATGATGCAGGATATCCCCGCCTCGCAGATTATTCTGGATTCGGGCGTGCCGCTGGTGCTGGTGCCCTGCGTGGGCGTGGCCTCGCATTTGACGGCGACGACCTGGGAGCTGGAGGCCTGCTTGGGCGGCAAGAACGCACTGTGCGATGCGCTGTGTGAGCTGTTTGCGGCCTATTCGGATAACCATTATGGCTGGGCGAAGGAAATCTGGGATGTGGCGGCGGCAGCCTGGGTGTTGCACCCCGAATGGACGCAGACTGAGCTGGTTCATAGCCCGATTCTCTCGGCTGATTCGCACTACAGCTTTGACAATGGCCGTCATTTTATTCGTGTTGTGCGCTGGATTAACCGCACGCAGGTTTTCCGGGATATGTTCTGCCATTTGAGCGATGCGCCGGCCATTCTTTCTGGTCAGGCGCAGGGTTGAGGTCATGCAGATTCGCGCGCTGATTGATTTTCTGGCGCTTTGCGAAAAGCTCAAGTGCCAGACGCGTCATGCAGTGACTTCGACGGGGCGCGCCGAAAGCGTGGCCGAGCATAGCTGGCGTTTGGCGCTGATGGCGTTTTTAGTCAGCGACGAATTTCCGGAGCTGGATCGGGATAAGGTCATTCAGATGTGCCTGATTCACGATCTGGGCGAGGCTGTCACCGGCGATATTCCCACGTTTGTCAAGACCGACGCCGACGAGCAAACGGAGCAGGATGCCTTGGGGCGTGTGCTGGAGGCGCTGCCCGAAGCGCAGCAGGCCATGCTGGAGCCGCTCTTCGCCGAAATGGAGGCGCAGCAGACGCAGGAGGCGCGTCTTTATAAGGCGCTGGATAAGCTGGAGGCGGTCATTCAGCACAATGAAGCCGATATTTCGACATGGCTGCCACTTGAATACGAGCTTCAGCTGACCCATGGCACACAGGAATGCGCGCTGTCGCCCTATTTGAAGGCGCTGCGCGAGGCCGTGGCGGAGAATACGCGCCGAAAGATTGACGAAGCAGGCGCTTAAAAAGTACCAAACCGCGCCGTCCGAGGGAACCGACAAAGGGTTCTCTTTGGACGGCGCGGTTTATTTTATGGCTTACGAGTTAGATCAGCGGTTTTCGTTGGTTTCACGAATGGCGCGGCCAACGGCTTTAAGAATGGTATCGCCAAAGCCGACGGTCGGCTCGATGAAGCCGCCCTCGCCGTTTTCGTTCCAGGCATAGATGATGGCCAGGTCATCCGAAACCCGGTCGGCGTGCGTCTTCATCCAGGTTCCGGCTTCCTTGACGTGCTTATACTGCGTATAGGGCGTGCGATCGGGCGAGTAGCAGCTGGGGATGGCACCGCCGCCCTTGTAGGCATGGCCCTCGATGGTTTCCCACGGACGGCAGTCCCAGCCGCCGTTGACGCAGGGCAGGTATTTGAGCTTACTGTGGGCGATGTACATATCCCAGCAGTAGGCGTAATCGGCGCTGAGCTGCTCGAAGGGATAGATCAGGTTCTGATAGTCGTCCTTTTTGAGGTTCAGGCGGTGATAATTGTAGCCGGACAGCGCGTCAAAGCCCATTTCCTCCATATCGCGGCAGTAGGCGTCCCATTCGGCCGGGTCGCGGGAGGGTTCCAGCGTTTCGGGGTCGGTGGGCAGTATGTGGCAGGCTGCCACCAGATAAACGCCCGGCAGGCCCTTCTGGCGCACGCGTTCGTTGAGTGCGGCGACGCATTGACGGCAGGCTTCGTGTCCACCCAGATCCGGCGCAAAGTTTTCCGGCGCGAAGATCATCAAAACAGGCTTGCCGTCCACGCAAAGCGCTTCCGGCGCGGTCAGAAGCGGCAGAATCATATCGCAGAAATCGTTCCATTTGTCACGGAAGATGCGGCCGCCCTCGTGATTGGCGATGAGCAGGCAGAATTTCATGCGGCTGCGGTTGGCAGACTGCAAAAAGCGCTCGACGGCGTTGTTCATGCCGCTGATGATGCCTTGCTGCGGATAGTACCAATCGAAGGAGAAGTACTCCAGCCCTGCGTCGGCGGCCAGGTCAATCTGCATTTCCATGTTGTGAACGGTGCCACCCTGCCAGCCCCAGACGGGCATACGGTTCGGGAATTCGTTCAGCAGTCGTTCCGTCCAGTGCGGCAGCGGCTCGTACCAGCCATCCCAGTAGTAAGCTCCCAGTCTCATAAACACACCTCCGCTTGTTTGTTGGGTTGCAGCTTCATTATACACGAAGCCCTTCTGTCTGTCAAAGCCTTTGTGCAGCCCAAAACAAAACCGTGCTCTTGCAAAGCGCAGCATGGAATGTTATAATAGCAGGCAGAAGAAACAGCGGTTCTCTGGGCCGCGCGACAGGAGAGGAAAACGAATGACCATAACGAAGACGCGTATTGAGATCGGCCTGGAAAAGCCCTTTAAGGTGCTGCATATCAGCGATAACCATGTGGCGCTGGCCGATGCGCGCGATGACGAGCGGAAAATCAAGCTGGCGGAAGGACGCACGATGGCCTTTGATGACGGACGCGCGCCCCATGCGGCCGAGCGCGAATATGCGCTGCAGTTGGATTATGCCCGTGCGCAGAAGCTGCCCGTGCTGCATACGGGCGATCTGTGCGATTTTGTGTCCTATCAGAATCTGGATTATGCGCGCGATACGCTTTCGAATATTGACTATTTCATGGCTGTAGGCAATCATGAATTCAGCCTGTATGTGGGCGAGGCCTTTGAGGATGTGCCCTACAAGATGAAGAGCTTTGATCTGGTGCAGTCCTATTTTAAAAACGATCTACACTTTGCCAGCCGTGTGATGGGCGGCATCAATTTTGTGGCGCTGGACAACGGTTATTATCGCTTTGATGCGGCGCAGCTTGAGGCCATGAAGCAGGAGGTCGCCAAGGGCTTGCCGATCGTGCTGATGATGCACAATCCGCTGCATACCGAGGAACTGTATAACCTGATGATGATCGAAAAGCAGCAGCCCTGCGCCTATCTGGTCGGCACGCCGGACGAATTGGTTTCGACCTATCCGCCGGATCGCTGCATTCAGCAGAAGGCCGATGCGCCGACTTGGGCTTTTATCGATTATATCTATTCTCAGCCCCTCGTCCGTGCCGTGCTGGCGGGGCATCTGCATTTTAATTACGAAGGCCGACTGCCCTCCGGAATCATGCAGTATGTCACGGGCGGCGGTTATTATGGCGATACCCGGGAAATTGAATTTGTTTAAGGCGCTGTCCGCAATTATAAAAAGGCTCGCCGGAATCGAAGGGATTCCGGCGAGCTGGGCCGTTGACAAGGCAAGGTCAACGGTTTATTTTTTGGAATAGAAGGCGAAAAAGCGCCGGGATGCTGAAATTAAAGCCATAAACAGAGAAGGTGTTAATTGGACATAGGTGCTGGGGCTTTTCTAGCGATTTGATTTGGGGGGATGTCCGTATCGGGCGCGATAGAGCTTCGAGAAATGGTATTCATCGCAGAAGTCATAGCGTGCCGCCAATTCCTTCAGGCGAATCCTTGGATCGGCGATCATGGTCTTTTGCGCCTGTTCAAGCTTGGAAGCAATCTGATAGGCTCGCGGCGACAGGCCCGTGGCCCGGACAAAGTAATTGTGCAATGTCCGGTCGCTGACATGAATCATGCCCGCCAGTTCATTGACGGAATAAAATCGCTCCGGATGCAGCTCCATGGTCTGAATCAGCCTGCGCACCAGTTCACCCTCGTCGGCCAGGGCGTGGGTTCCGGCGCCGAGCAGCGACAATTTGCACAGCGCCAGGGAGAGGTAGTGGCTCGCACGCTCCGGCGCATAGATATCGTGCTGCCAATAGCTGGCGATCACCTTTTCAAGCAGCCACGGCACCGACGAATCCGGGGGACATGGCTGAACGCCGGGAAGCTGTAGCATTCCGGTTGCGCTTTTACACAATCGGTCAGCGCATCTTCGCAGCAGGCCGAAAAATGGATGAACATTGTTTCGACTTCGCCGTCACAGGGATTGAGCCCATAATGCCTTCGCCCGGCCTGGAGCAGGAGGGCATCGCCGACATCGATTCTATAGGCGATATTCTCCTGAAAAATCTCCCATTGGCCGCGGACAATGTAGATCAGGTCATGCTCAGACAATATACGATCAGGATGGCACTCGTTGAGGCGATGATTGTAATTGCAGCCAATCACGGTTCTGCGCGTGTTCGCCTGTAGCGCATAATAGAACATTCGATTTTCCATCCTTTGCGGAATGACACAAAATGCTTTCTTCTACACACATTTTAACACAGCTGCCCGGCGTATACAATAGAAGCAGCAAAAAAACACAGGAGGGGAATCCTATGCTGAACAGGAAAATCAATGTTGCAGTGGTCGGTCTCGGTTTTGGCGGAGCGTTCGTGGGAATTTATCGCGATCATCCGGATGTCGGTTCGGTCAAGGTTTTCGATCTCGATGGGGAAAAATCCCGCCGTATGGTTCGTGACGGCTGTGCAGACGGCACATATGAGTGTTTTGAGGATATCCTTGGCGATCCTGAAGTGGATGCCGTGCATCTTGTCACGTCCATTCCGCTGCACGCGGAGCAAACCATCGCTGTGCTCAACGCCGGCAAGCACTGTGCCTGTGCGGTTCCCATGGCCACAAGCATTGAAGATCTCTACCGCATTGCAGAGGCCAAGCATCGTTCAGGCAAGAATTACATGATGATGGAGACGACACTGTATACCTACCAATTCTTCTATGCCAAGCAAATGCTTGAAAAGGGCGAATTCGGAAAAATACAATTTCTCCGCGGCAGCCATTACCAGGATATGAGCAACTGGCCGCGTTATTGGATGGGATTGCCGCCGATGTGGTATGGTACGCACGCCATTGCGCCGATGGTCGCGCTGTCTGGCTCACGCATTGGTCGCGTTCACGGCTTTGGCTCAGGCACCATGGCCGAATGGCTTCATGAGCAATACGGCAATCCGTTCCCAGTAGAGATCGCTACGTTTGAGTTCGAGAACGGCTTGAAGGGCGAAGCCACGCGCAGCTTGTTTGAGTGCGCGCGTATGCCTCAGAAGGGTATGTTTGTTTACGGCAGCAAGGCCTGCTTTGAGTGGAGCTTTGGCGACGATAACAATCCCTATGTTTCCCATATGGATCCGCCGCAGGAGGGCGTTGGCGGCTGTTATGTTGATTTTGAGAATATTTCTATGCCCAATTTCTATGAAAGCCTGCCTGAGTCCATCCAGAAGTATACAGTCGGCAGCAATTTCGATCCGCTGAATCCTCAGGATTCCCTGAAGAAGGGCTCTGGAGGCGGTCATCACGGTAGCCATCCGCATCTTGTGAATGAATTTGTGCGCAGCATCATCGAAGAGCGCGAGCCCTGGATTGACGTTTCGCTCGGCGCGAACATCACGGCGGCAGGCATCTGCGCCCATGAATCCGCGATGAAGGACGGTGCGGCAGTGGTGGTTCCCGATATTCGCTGACGGAATGGGGCAGCGTTTTGGGGGTGGTTCTTAGGACGATGCCCGAGAAATAGAATTTATTTAAGAAAAGGCTGCAAGATAAAGGCTTCTCCCACTTCCGGACATATGGAAGCAGGAGAAGCCTTTATCATAGGGCGTCAGCTGTGAAAACGGATGGAATACAGATCGGCCTCGCGCAGGCGAACCTCCAGCTGCACAGGACGGCCTGAATTTTTGCGCACGGCATCGCCTTCAAAGCGGATTTCACGCTGTGCTGAATTGCCGAAGTATTCGCCGTTTTCGTATCGGTTTGAGTCGGCGTCGATCAGCGTGAAATAAGCATATCCGCGCGCAGAGGTTGAAAAGTTTACGGTGAGCGCATTGCCCTCATAGGTGAAGGCTTTCGTCAGAATCAGGCGCTCTTCTGCGTCTGCATGGAGCGAGACGAAGCCATCGCGGCGCAGTGTGTAGCGGTATAGCTGAGCGGGGCCGATCCAGTGGTTTTCGGCGGCATAGAACGACATTTCGGGGTCTTTACCCTCTATGGCCGAGGGCGTTGATGCTATAGGCGAAATAGCCATCGCCATAGGCTCAGTTGCGGCCGTTTTCCGGATTGGGAGACGCCCACGCCTCGTCGTATTTTTTGAAATCGACGCCGTTTCGCGACGTCATGAACAGCGCGTCGGTGATGACCAGACCAAAGCGCCCGCAGGTCTTCATGCGGTCAAGGTGAAGCTCTTTGCCGCACAGCTCGTCGAAGCTGTTGTTCCAGGTGAAGCGTTCGGTGTAGCGCGTCGGAAGGCCGATGAGAATGCGCGGCGCGTGGTAATAGGGCTGAACGTTGTTGGTGTAGAGCGGTGAGTCCTCCGCGTCGCCGTAATTGAGATGGACGGGCGCCGACCAGTTTATAAAATTCTCGGATTCCATATAGCGGATGTCGTTGCCGGTCGGGGAGCATGGCGAACCCTCGGGTGCGGGATGGAAGCTCCTGAAATAGCAGCGGTATTTTTGCGCGGTTTTGTCCCAGAAGGCGACATTGAGCGAATCGAAAAAGCCGTTCCGCGAGATGAGTCTGCTGCGGGTAAAGTGGATGCTGTCCGGACTGACATAGGCGTACAGACCCCCAGGAGGGCGTTTGCAGGTCGCCGCCCTCGCTGTAGACTGCGATGGCCTTGTAGCGTTCGCTCTCAGTGCAGAGCGGGTTTTCGTCCTTGAACACCATGAAGTTGTCGATGATGGGATTCTGCGTCCGGTCGAGTATGATGTTGTTGGCCTTCGAGCCGTTGAATTCGCAGATGCCCAGCTTGGGCTTGTGCCAGACGAGGCCGTCGCTGCTTTCGGCATAGCAGACGACGAGCGGGTTCTTTTTGAAGGCCCAGCCCAGGTAGTACATTCTGTATCGGTCGTCGTCCTGGAGGATGACATAATAGTTGGAGCAGTTGCCCTCCCAGGGCGCGTCAAGGGTCATGAGGCATTCGCGCTGACGCGGCGCGTGGAGACGGATTTCCGCCGTGGTGGCGTTCATGTCCAACAGATGTTGATCGAAAAAGCACTCGAGTCTGTCGGCGATAGAGAACATGACGGGATCCTCCTTAATATCATATCGTTCGGATGCGCTCATTATAGCATGGCGTGCAGGGCGGGGCAAGGCTGTATCCGGCCATCTTTGCGCAGGGAGGGCTGATTTTGCAAATTGTCCTGAACGATAAGACGCGCGCCGCCAATCACAGCGATTTGCGGTGCGCGCTGCTTTTTATTCAGCTGAGGGCGTTTCATCCCGCCATTTGAACGTGATAGCGTATTCGTTTGGATCATAGGCGGTTTGCAGAAACATTTTGATCCAGACTTCGGCGTTGACGCGGGCGTTTTCGAGCAGATTGTTATCGATGGCCTGCGTTTTGACTTCCTCGATCATGGCTGTGCGGGAGAGCTTGACGTCGTCCAATGTCAGGGGCGTAAATATATTGCGGCTCTCGTCATAGATGACCAGCGAATCCTCGTCAACCTCCGTGCTGAGGATATGCGGCAGCGGCGCGGTGACAGTGATCGCCGATGTGAGCGCGTTCACATCGATATTCACCTGCGAAAAATCCAGCCCTGCCTTGACTGTGCCGTCATAGCTGAATATGTATTTGCTGGTGGTGAAGGGAACCGTTTTGCCAAACAGCGTGGCTGAATCCTTGATGACCTGAACCGTGGTGAAATAGCCGGCCTGCGTGGCAAATTCGCCCAGATCTTCCAGGCGGAGGCGCGTCATTTTGCTGCTGATCTCGCCGCTGCGGCTCAGTCCGATGGAAAAGCTGGCCGCGGCGAGCGCTATGACCAGCACAAGCGCCATGATTAGCTTAATCTTGAATGGTATGCCTGCGAAAAAGGCGAGTATGCGCGTACCGGGCTTCTTTTTCTGCTTTTCTTCCTGTGCCAAAGTGATCGCTCCTCTTCCTCTGTATTTGTAAGCTGCATAAATAGTATCACAATTTGAGATAAAAATCAATATCTCATTTTGAGATTTATATAATGCTTATAAAGGAGGGATGGGGATGCGTATTCGAGATCTGCGCGAGGACATGGATTTAACGCAGAAGCAGCTGGCCGATTATCTGCACATACGGCAGAATACCTATTCGCAGTATGAAAACGGCCAGCGGCAGCTTCCGCTCGACGCCTTGATTGCGCTGGCGCGCTATTACAGAACGTCGACCGACTATCTGCTTGGCCTGACCGACGAGCGCAGGCCCTATCCCGAATCCAGAAGCCGGTGACAAAAAAGCAGGCTCTTCTCCGCCGCATGATTTGCGAGGGAGAAGAGCCTTTGGTTTACACCACCTTGATCGTGGTTCCGGCGGCGCAGTTTGTGTAGATCCATTTTGCATCCTCAACGGACAGGCGCACGCAGCCGTGCGAGGCCTTCGTGCCCAGCTTGTAGAGCGAGCCGGCGATCAGGCTGCTTTCGTTGGAATCGGTGTAAAGCACGGAGTGGAACAATATGCTGCCGTTGATGCGATAGAGATATTGCGCCCATACGTCGTATTTGGGAAAATAGCCCCAGCGCGCCACCGGCGAGGTGGATGTGAACGTGCCCTTGGGCGTGGGCGTAACGTCTTTGCCGGTCGAGCAGACCATTGTGCGCGCCAGGTCAGAGTAGCTTGCGGTCTGCTTGTTCCAGGCGTAGGCATAGACGCGTTGTTTTGAGGTGTCGATCTTGAGCATGTAGCGGTTGGAGGGCGCAGCGGGCTTGACATACCGCTTGGCGCTGCCGGAAAAGAGCAGCTTCTGCGTTCCCTTGCCGGCAATGCCATCGGCGGAAAGGCCGTTGGAGGACTGGAAGGACCGAATGGCGGAGGCCGTCTGCGTGCCGGCTTGGCCGTCTGCCGTGCCGCCGAGATAGCCCAGCGTAATAAGGCGGGTCTGCACGCGCTCGGTTTCGGCGCCGGACGAGCCATTGGAGACGTTTTCGCGATAGATGGAAAAACCGCCCCCGCACAGATAATCCCACAGCGATTGATCGACCGAGCCGGAATAGGCGGGCGCGGCGTCTTCAAGGGGAGCTTCTGTGTTTTCGGGAGCGGTTTCGGGTGTATCGGCTGGAGCATAGCCGCCGGTGTCGCCGGGTAGGGGCGCGGCAGCAGGGGAGGAGTTGGGGGCGCTTTGGGGCAGCGCATCGAGATAGGACTGAAGCCTTTGGACGGCCGAAACGGTTTGAGCACCGTAGATGCCGTCGGCCTTGCCGGTCATAAAGCCCCATTCGCGCAGCTGCGTCTGAAGCGTTTTGACGTCGTCGCCTCTTGAGCCGTTTTGCATAACCGGCACGGGCGTGGGTTCGGGCGTCGGAAGCGCCGAAGGGGCTGGGGCCTCGGTTGGGCGCGCCGCTTCATCATGCGGCTTGGGGGTCAGCGCGCTGCCCAGGCGAACTTCGTCTGGCAGCGGCGCGGATACTTCGACAAGCGTGTAGCGCAGCACGGCCAGCGCAGCAAGGATGACGATCAGTGTGACAAAGATGAGTTTCCTTTTCATAACTCGCGATTCCTCCTGTTTCGGTCGTTTGAGTTACGCCTGTCAGACGCGATGAAAATCATAAAAGTTTCGTAAATCAGGCGTCTGGCAAGGATTCGCATTTCTGCAAAAGACTGCCGGGCGCAGGGGCAGGGCGTGCTCTTTTTTTTGGCGGATAGAGAACGCAAGCGCCGCGCATGAAGGCGGCGCTTGCGCTCAGCCTGTCAAAAAAGGTCGCAAAAAGCGGCCTTTTCTGATATAATAGA